>NZ_JBFEFT010000017.1:0-83608 GCF_047229225.1 Bacillus sp. 179-C3.3 HS
GATACATTTCATTCAACATATATACCTTTAAAATAAAAAAGATTGTAGAAAAACATGAGTTTCTCTACAATCTGAAGATGACGATCACCGTCATCTTTTTTATTTTACAAGTCATGTCTTGTTACGTTTTTTGAGAAGATTTTAAAAATCGAATAAACAAAGGAAAAACAAGAATAATCGCTATGATGAGTAACAGGTGATTTGAAATAAGTTTTATAAATGTTGTATTAATGATATACAGTGAAATTAGTAATAAATAACACAATAAAAATAACAAACCTAACTTTCTTTTTTGAAATGGTTTGTCTAACAGAATAAGTATAAATAAACCTGCCATGATGATGATGAAGGTCATTTTACTTACCTCCCTCTATTGATAAAAGGCTAACGACAACTGTAATGTTGTATGTCCCTTCCTTTTTGAAGTTGTCATCATTGTACTGAAAAAAGTATCATGTGTCGTGACTTTTTTTAAGAAAGGGAGAAAAGTAGTATTTTATTGTGTGTAGATTGCTGATGGGAAATCCCGAGCAATCATTTGCATATTCAGTGTCTAAACAACTTCCTCAATCGTTATTAGACCAACGCAAATGATTCAGGATTCCCGTTTGACTGTCACCCCTACTTCCGATATGATAAACATAACATTTAAACGGTTTCCTAAAGGGGAGTAGCTTTTACGGTTTGGTCGTCATTACAGAGACATTCAGTGTTTCTCGGCCCTTCCGGCATGAACATGTTAGCCAGACCTTTGTCTATCATTCGTGAGGCAAAGGTCTGGCTTTTTTTGGATTTTTCGGGCGAAGTGGATAGGGGAAAGCGAGTAAATGATTGATATCCATCATAGATGAAAGGGTGATGAAGCTTGAAAAAGTATGTGATGGCTTTCTTGTTTTCTGGCACGTTAGTGTTAGGTGGGTGTTCTGATGTACTTGAGCAAGTGAACGATACGACGACGTATGTGACAGAAGCAAATGATTATATTGCTGAGATTCAACAATTTACGGAAGAGTTTCCAAAGCTTGCTGAGGAGGCTGTACAAGATGTTGCCAAAAAGACAGACCTGACAAAGCAGCTAGAATCATTAAAGGCGGAAATTCAATCTTTTAATGAGCTCACAGCACCACAGATAGCTGAAGATTTGCATGGACAAATCGTTGAAAAGAATCAGATGCTGTCAGAGGAAATTCAAAGCTATTTAGAGAAACTAAAAACAGACAATGTTGATCTTGCAACGATGTTGGAGGATCAACAAGGATTGATTCAACAGTTACAGCAGTCTGTTGGTCTTCTGAATGATATTCAGCAATTAACAAACTAGGATACGCAGTTTGTGTACAATCGGCATATCTTTGCCTTTTCAGGTAGAGGTATGCTTTAATTGGGATGAAGAACAGTCATATAGAAAAAGGTGATTACATGACAGAGCATGCAGAAAAACATATGGCTTCGCCTAGGGCTCAGAAGGAAAAAGATCAATTAATCAATCGTTTGAAACGCGTTGAGGGTCAAGTGCGAGGGATTCAACAAATGATTGAATCTGATCGTTATTGTATAGATGTCGTCAATCAAATCTCTGCTGTGAATGCGGCTTTAAAAAAAGTGAGTCTTCAATTAATGGAAAAGCATACACATCACTGTGTGGCAGATGCCATTAAGAGCGGTAATGGGGATGAAGCGATTGAAGAGTTAATGAATGTGTTTACAAAGCTTAGCAAATCATAAAACTGAAAACTTTTCATGTTTACAAACATACCCTACTAGGGTATAGTAAAATTGTCATTTAAAGAATGGAGGCGTTGAATAGTGAAACAAGCAACACTTCAAGTAAAGGGCATGTCTTGCGGACATTGCGTAAAAGCCGTCGAAGGAAATGTAGGAGAATTAGCAGGTGTTGAATCTGTGAAAGTCCATCTAGACAAAGGACAGGTTGATGTTTCATTCGATTCAGACCAAATCACGTTACATCGTATTTCTGATGTCATTGAAGAACAGGGATATGATGTTGTATAAATGAGTGCGTGCTGCGGTGTCAGCGCGTCTTTTTTTTAAAGGATTATACCCCCATTGGGTATATGAAGAGGTGAGATGATGAAAAAAGAAATTGATTTTCATATTACTGGAATGACCTGTGCGGCTTGTGCAGGGCGTATTGAAAAGGGTTTGTCCAAATTGGATGGAGTAGATGATGCCAATGTGAATTTGGCCCTTGAAACATCTCATATCATATATGAAACAGAACGTATTTCACCTGATGATTTGAAGCAGAAGATTCAATCGCTTGGTTATGATGTCGTGATGCAAGAAGCAGAATTTGATATTGAGGGAATGACCTGCGCTGCTTGTGCGAACCGGATTGAGAAAAAGATCAATCGAATGGATGGGATTGATCACGGGTCTGTAAACTACGCACTTGAGAAACTTCAGGTTACTTATCATCCGGGGCAAACTTCCCCGAGCGATATAAAAGATGCTGTACAATCGATTGGCTATTCACTAATAGAATCGGCTGAAGATCAGGATGAAGCCGGAAAGAAAGACCACCGTCAAGCAGCGATTGAGAAGCAGAAGGCACGCTTTTTGTTCTCTATGATCTTATCACTGCCTCTTCTGTGGGCAATGGTCAGTCACTTTTCATTCACATCTTTTATATGGCTGCCTGAAGCATTCATGAATCCATGGGTCCAATTTGCATTAGCTGCGCCAGTTCAGTTCGTGATTGGTTGGCCTTTTTATGTCGGTGCCTACAAAGCTTTAAAAAATAAAAGTGCCAATATGGATGTCCTTGTGGCACTTGGGACATCTGCCGCCTTTTTCTATAGTTTCTATCAAAGTATTCTATCAGCAATTGAAGGCACACATGAGACGGCCCTCTATTATGAAACAAGTGCTGTGCTGATTACGTTAATTGTGCTCGGTAAATTAATGGAAGCAAAAGCGAAAGGGAGATCCTCAGAAGCAATTCAAAAGCTCATGGGGTTACAAGCGAAAGAAGCCGTTATTGAAAGAGACGGGAATCAGATGACGGTTCCGATTGCTGATGTGAAAGTGAATGATGTAGTTTTTGTAAAGCCAGGAGAAAAAATACCCGTAGATGGTACCATGATTGAAGGAACAACATCAATAGATGAGTCAATGATCACAGGAGAAAGCCTGCCCGTTGATAAAAAGGCAGGGGACACGGTTATTGGGGCAACGATGAATAAAAATGGTTTTATCAAAGTAAGAGCAACGAAAGTGGGCAAAGAGAGCGCTCTTTCACAAATTATCCGGGTGGTGGAACAGGCACAAGGTTCAAAAGCGCCAATTCAACGAATGGCAGATCGAATTTCTGGTATATTTGTTCCCATCGTTGTAGGGATTGCTGTGTTGACCTTTTTCATCTGGTTTGTCTTTGTTCACCCGGGCAATGTGACGTCAGCCCTTGAAACGTTTATCGCAGTCATTGTCATTGCTTGTCCTTGCGCGCTCGGTCTTGCTACACCAACTTCTATTATGGCTGGTAGCGGTCGCGCGGCTGAGGCAGGCATCCTATTTAAAGGCGGAGAGCATTTAGAGGTGACGCAATCTCTGGACACAGTAGTATTAGATAAGACAGGGACTGTGACAAAAGGTGAACCGAGTGTCACAGATGTGATCGCATATGCCAATTGGACAGAGGATACGTTGCTTCAGCTAGTGGGATCGGCAGAACAGCAGTCAGAACATCCACTTGCCCAAGCCATTACTGAAAGAATGAAGGAAAAAGATCTTGAAGCACTTCAGGTAGAAGCATTTCAAGCAGAACCAGGTCATGGAATTGAAGCAAAGGTAGCAGGGCATCAGCTGTTCATTGGCACGCGAAAGCTATTAAACAAACACCACATGTCATCACATCATATAGAAGCATCGGTGACTGCGCTTGAGGAGCAAGGGAAGACGGCCATGTTAATCGGAATTGACGGTGAGTTAGCGGGGATCGTGGCAGTAGCTGATACGATAAAACCATCTTCGCCACAAGCCATTGCGCGGCTGAAAAAGCAAGGAATTCACGTTGTGATGATGACAGGGGATAATCAGCGTACCGCAGAAGCCATTGCGAGCGAGGCGGGTATTGATCATATCATTGCTGAAGTCTTGCCAGAGGAAAAGGCAGCTCACATTGCGGCACTTCAAAAACAAGGGAAGAAAGTCGCTATGGTCGGAGATGGCATCAATGATGCGCCTGCTCTTGCGACAGCGAATATAGGGATGGCAATTGGAACAGGTACAGACGTTGCCATGGAAGCGGCAGATATAACGCTGATGACAGGAGACCTGCATGCGATTGCAGATGCGCTTGTATACAGTCAAAAAACGATGAGAAACATTAAACAAAATTTATTTTGGGCGCTGGCTTACAACTGTATTGGAATACCGGTGGCTGCAATTGGACTCCTTGCGCCATGGTTAGCAGGAGCGGCAATGGCGTTTAGCTCTGTTTCGGTTGTGCTAAATGCGCTAAGACTACAGCGTCTGAACCCTGTAAGAGAGGGAGCGGTAGAATGAAGTTAAATAGGAAATGGATATGGACATTGAGTGCGCTGATTTATGTTACGTTCGTACTAATCGGTTATACCATTTATGATACATTCTATGGCACATGAAAAAAACTGAACAAATGGAACACGAAGACTTCGCCAAAAGTGAAGTCTTTTTTTAACAATTTTGTGGAGAAATCGACTTTTTTAAAGATTTTTCATAAAAAATTCATTTGTTTTTGTTCCTTTTTGTCGTTTTATGTAGGTTTGTCGTTAAGATGCGATTAAGAAATAAAGAAAGCGTTATCAAAAAAAGGGGGTTCACGTATGAAAAAGTTAGGGTTGGCTTCTCAAATACTCATTGCACTTGTTCTGGGTGTTGCCGTAGGAGCAATGTTTTATCAAAATGAAACCGTTATTAATGTATTAACGCCGATTGGCGATATATTCATCCATTTAATTAAAATGATTGTTCTTCCAATTGTCATTGCGGCATTGATTGTTGCAGTTGCAGGTGTTGGGGATATGAAAACAATCGGGAGACTGGGCGGGAAAACCATCCTTTACTTCGAGATTGTTACGACGATTGCATTAGCCGTCGGGTTACTTGCAGCGAATATCTTCCATCCTGGTACTGGCATTGACATGAGCAACATGGAAAAAGGAGATATCTCTAGTTACGCAGAGACATCTGAGGCTTCAGCAGATAAAGCGTCCCTCTCTGAAACACTTGTGCACCTTGTGCCGACAAACGTATTCCAATCAATCGCAGAAGGTGATCTATTACCAACCATCTTCTTTACAGTCTTATTCGGATTAGGAATTGCCGCAGTAGGAGAAAAAGGAAAACCAGTGTTAGGGTTCTTTGAAGGCGTACTCGAAGCCATGTTCTGGGTCACGAATAAAGTGATGAAGTTTGCTCCATTTGGCGTATTCGCCCTCATCAGCGTGACGGTGATCAAATTCGGGGTCGGGGCACTGCTCCCACTAGGTAAACTCGTTCTTGTCGTTTATGGAACAATGGCATTCTTCGTATTTATCGTACTCGGTATCATTGCGAAAATGGCTGGAACAAGTGTCTTTATGTTATTTAGAATATTGAAAGAAGAAATCATTCTAGCATTCTCAACAGCAAGTTCAGAAGCTGTACTTCCTAGATTAATGGACAAAATGGAGAAATTCGGATGCCCGAAAGCCATCACTTCGTTCGTTATTCCAACAGGTTATACCTTTAACCTAGATGGAAGTGCAATTTATCAATCGATTGCAGCAATCTTTGTTGCCCAAATGTATGGTGTGCCACTATCGATCTATGAGCAAATTACGTTACTATTAATCTTAATGCTGACATCAAAAGGAATGGCTGGTGTACCTGGAGCATCAATCGTTGTCGTTATCACGACACTTGGTGCAATGGGACTTCCACTTGAAGGACTTGCCTTCATCGTTGGAATCGACCGTATTCTTGACATGGTTCGTACAACAGTTAACGTATTTGGTAACTCACTTGCAGCGATTGTCATGTCTAAGTGGGAAAAAGTATTTGATCAAGAGAAATCGAAGAAGTATATTGCGGAATTAAAACAACAAACAAAAGCAGCGTAAAAAAGGAGATCTTTTCAAATGACGAAGCTACAGGACAAGCAAGTTCGAATTGAACGTGACTTTCTAGGTGAAAAGGAAGTAGACATTCATGCATACTATGGTATTCAAACATTACGTGCAGTGGAAAACTTCCCCATTACAGGCTACCGTATTCATGAGGAACTCATCAAAGCAGTAGGGATTGTCAAAAAGGCAGCAGCCCTTGCAAATATGGATACACAGCGACTATATTCTGGTCTTGGAGAAAAAATTGTCCAAGCCGCAGATGAGGTCATTGAAGGAAAATGGAACAGCCAATTTATTGTCGATCCAATTCAAGGCGGAGCTGGTACTTCAATCAATATGAATGCCAATGAGGTCATTGCCAACAGAGCGCTTGAACTACTAGGAAAAGAAAAGGGCGCTTATACTGAGCTAAGTCCGAACACGCATGTGAACATGTCGCAGTCTACAAACGACGTGTTCCCTACAGTGATTCATATTTCTACATTAAATATGATTGAAAAGCTACTTGATACGATGGAAAATATGCATCAAGTCATGACGGAAAAAGCACAGGAATTTGATCATATTATTAAAATGGGACGTACGCACCTTCAGGATGCTGTTCCAATCCGACTCGGTCAGGAATTTAGTGCATATGCAAAAGTACTTTCTCGTGACATCAAACGCATTAAGCAGACCAAGCAGCATTTATATGAAGTGAATATGGGGGCAACAGCCGTTGGAACTGGACTGAACGCAGACCCGAAATATATTCGTCAAGTCGTTGGATATCTGGCTGAGATTAGTGGCTTACCGTTAGTTGGAGCTGAAGACTTAGTGGATGCGACACAAAATACGGATGCTTATACAGAAGTATCAGCTGCCTTAAAAGTATGTATGATGAATATGTCGAAAATGGCAAATGATATTCGTTTGATGGCTTCTGGCCCAAGAGCTGGCTTTGGCGAGCTACACTTGCCGCCAAGACAGCCAGGATCGTCGATTATGCCAGGAAAAGTCAACCCAGTGATGCCAGAGGTCATGAACCAAGTGGCTTTCCAAGTCATTGGGAACGACCACACAATCTGTCTTGCTTCAGAGGCTGGTCAGCTTGAGTTAAACGTAATGGAACCAGTACTTGTTTTCAACTTGCTGCAATCTCTTAGCATCATGAAAAATGTATTTGAATCCTTCGTTGACAATTGCTTACGCGATCTTAAAGCAGATGAAGAAAGATTAAAAGAATATGTAGAAAAAAGTGCTGGTGTCATGACAGCGGTCAATCCGCATATCGGTTATGAAGCTGCTGCACGAATTGCGAGAGAAGCGATCCTTACAGGTGCATCTGTACGTGAGCTTTGTCTGCAAAATGATGTTTTAACAGAGGAAGAGCTTGATGTCATCTTAAATCCTTTTGAAATGACAAAACCAGGTATTGCTGGTGCGTCATTATTAGAAAAGGATCGTTTAGAAGATTAAGCTGCATCATGTTAGCGCACACCGACAAATGACCGGTGTGCGTTTTTTTATGAACAGTTTGTCTTTCTCAAGCTCACATAGTATACTATCGTCAATTATTAGGGATGTGACTGCGTTTGAATCTACTGAAAAAATGGCTGAATACAGAACCTTTTTTAATCATCATGCTGATTGTACTGACACCGATTGGTGGAGAACTGAAATTTTATCCGTTTGAAGACAGTTTTCGGGTCAGCTTCGGAACGGTTATCTTCTTCTTTATCCTCCTTCAAATGAAGAGATTCCCAGCGTGGGCAAGCGGTCTTATTGCGGGGGTTTCTGTTTTTGCTTTTCGTGTATTGCTAGATACAGTGGTGTCAGGTCATTTACCACTGGATGAGGCGATTACATTAAGATTTCCTGCCTTATTATATTATGTGACATATGGTTTGCTGTTTTACTTATTACAGGTACGCCGCTATCGCACGGCCCCACTGCTGATTGGGGCGACAGGCATCGCCATGGAATTATGTGCAAGTGTTGTTGAAATGATTGCGCTTCGCGTGACAATTGAGGAAATCTTAACAGTGCGTACGTTATTTCAACTATTTGTACTAGCGATATTCCGCACATTTTTTGTGTTGGCTTGTTATACGATGGTTCGATTATATGAAGAGCAGGCGAGAGAGCGCCAAATGATAAAAGAAAAGGAACATCTGCTCATGTTGCTCTCAAACCTTTATACAGAATCTACATACTTTCATAAAACGCTTGAACATGCAGAGCATATTACAGCCACATCTTATCAACTGTATCAGTCCCTTCATCATGCAAAAGATGCGGAGTCATTAGATTTAAAAAAACTCGGAAAAACGGCGCTTCAGATCGCAGGAGAAGTGCATGAAATTAAAAAAGACAATCAGCGGATTTTTTCTGCGTTATCGAAGCTGATTCATGAGGAGAATTTCCAAGAATATTCAAGTCCATCTCATATCGTAGGCTTGGTCATTCGTATTCATGAAAATTATGCAGAATCTCTTAAAAAGAACATCGTTTTTCATTATGATGAAAAAGGACAACATCCCTCGTACCATGTGTATACGATTTTGTCTTTGTTAAATAACATTGTATCAAATGCTGTTGAAGCCATTTCGTTCGATGGAGAGGTGTCATTATCTATCACGCGAAAAGGAAAAGATGTCATATTTACAATCAGTGACAATGGACCTGGCATCAAAGAACGCAATCATCATGTCATTTTTAAACCTGGCTTCACTTTAAAGTATGATCAAGCTGGGAATCCATCGAGTGGCATCGGTCTTTCTTATGTGAAGGATACAGCGGAGAAACTAGGTGGGAGCATTCAGATGAAGAGTATCCCGAATGTGCAAACCATATTTACGTTGACCATACCAGTTGATCAAGTAAGTAGAAGAGAGGGGATTGGGAAATGAGATTTTTTATTGTCGATGATGATGAAGCCATTCGATCAACGCTGGCGCAGCTCATTGAAGATGAAGAGCTCGGCATTGTGGCTGGAGAAGCAGAGGACGGCGCAGAGTTAACAGCCAGCTACTTAAACGATCTTCAAATCGATATATTATGTATAGATCTTCTCATGCCGGAAAGAGACGGACTCGAAACGATTCGAGCCATCAAAGATGAATTCCGCGGGAAATATTTAATGCTATCACAGGTTGAAACAAAGGAATTGATTGGACAGGCATATGCATTTGGTGTTGAGTACTATGTAACAAAACCGATCAATCGATTAGAAATCTTAAGTGTGCTCCATCTCATGATCGAGCGTCTTCATTTAGAGCATTCCATTGAAAATATTCAACATTCACTCAAGTCTGTGATGCAGTTCCAGCAGCGTGGCAATACAAAGGCGAAGCATCGTGGAAAAAGTCTTGCTGAGTCAGGACAGTTCCTGCTTGCGGAGCTTGGTATTGTCGGAGAGAAGGGATCTAAGGATTTACTAGAGATGATTCTCTTTACCGATCAGTACTTAGCTTTACATATTGATCAGCATGATTCTTTTCCTTCTCTCAAGATCATTTTCACAGGGATCACGCAGGAAAAATTGAATGCATCTTATACATCAGCAGATATTGCAAGAGAGGCGAAAGCAGCTGAACAGCGTGTAAGGCGTGCGATCAACCAATCATTGAAACATATCGCATCGCTCGGGTTGACCGATTTTTCTCATCCTACCTTCGAAAACTATGCGTCCAAGTTTTTCGATTTTACCATTGTGCGTAAGAAAATGAGTGAATTGACAAAAGAGACAAGTGGAAGAGAAGAACACACCCGAATCAATGTGAAGAAGTTTGTACAAGTTCTGTATTACGAGGCAAAGCGAATGTGTACGGAAGATTAAAAAAGACGTGTACTCCTATTGAGGAGGCACGTCTTTTTTGTGTGATGGATTGCAGATGCAACTACATAACGTCTCTCAGTCTCCAGCGATAGATCGGTATGATCCAGCAACAACATCTCTTCTTTTCACCTCATTCGTATGAGCTATGTCATGTTAAAAGAGGGCCCCTCTTCCAAATGAGATTATAATAGTTCTTTGTTTTTCTTATAGGAACTCTTTAAAGAGATGAATTGAAATAAAAAACTCACGACACTCAAACATATCGTTACACCTAATATGTCGAACCATCTGTTGAGAATAGGGGGGACATTGGTGAAAAGCGAATAAAGTGTGATAAGGATCATAAAAATCACAACAAAGCGAATTGTTTTCATGACTATGGATCTCAATTCTTTTCTGTACTCTCCTGTTGTCGAAATGTCAGTATATTCAATCCCTGATAAGATATATCTCCCTGATACATAAAAAAGGAAGAGAGCAAGAGGTAAAAATAAGACAGTTTCTACGTCTAAAGTGAAATACCTATTGCAAACTAACATGACGATAAGGGATAGAAAAAGGACGATTCCTCCCTCTGATAAAAAATGTAATATCTTTTTATTCTTATATTCATCGTCTGGTAAGATGAAGGATATCCATGATTTCATTACGTGTCGACCTCCCAAAATAATTCGTCTAACGTTTTATGAAGTTCTTTCGCGATGGCTATACACAACTGGAGACTGGGGTTATATTCGCCCTTTTCAATGAGACCAATCGTTTGTCTGGTTACCCCAACTTTGCTTGCTAATTGTTGTTGCGTGATAGAGGCTGTCATCCTAGCGATTTTCACATGATTTTTCATATCACACCCCGTTAAATGTCAGATATAGTTTACATATGTCATTTATATATTACATTTGGTGTGATTAGAAGTCAATTGCATTTTATGATGGGGAATGATGCAGGCGGTTCGTATTTTATCCATCATGTCCACGAGATCAAGAAGAACCAAAAAAGACAGGCACATGTCTCGCCTGTCTTTTGTTTATGGTTTCAATCCATTATAGATGGTGTCAATATTCCACTTCATCATCTTGTAATAGCTATCTCCGTCTTCGCCTTTTTTCCCAATGGAGTCGGTAAATACTTTCCCTTTAATTGGTACGCCTGTTTCTTCAGATAGCGTTTCGAGACTGCGTTGATCGACACTTGTTTCAAGAAATAGTGCAGGGACACGGTGATCTCTCACAAAATGAATGATCCGTTTCATTTGACCGGGTGTACCTTCACTTTCAGTATTGATCTCCCAAATATACCCCGTCTTCAATCCATATGCTTCTGCAAAATACTTGAATGCTCCTTCACTTGTGACAAGCATCTTCCTGTCATTTGGTAGTTGTTCAAATTTGCTTTTTGCATCATCATGAAGTGCTTGAAGTTTCTTCATGTAGTCTGCTGCATTTTTTTCGTAGTCTTCTTTATGGTCAGGATCTGCTTTGATAAGGGCGTCTCTAGCATTTTGTGCATAAAGGATGCCATTCTCGACATTCAGCCAAGCGTGCGGGTCTTGTTGACTTTCCAGTCCTTTTGAAGACAAATGCTTCACTTTGACGCCTTCGCTCATTTCTGCTACAGGTGCATCTTCCCCGTCTTTACCACTTGATTCTAGTAGCTTTTGAAACCAGCCATTTCCTGTTTCCAGGTTGAGCCCATTAAATAGTACAAGGTCTGCATCCGTCATATACTGAACGTCCTTTGGCAGTGGATCGAATTCATGTGGGTCTGTACCAATTGGCACAATGCTGTGAATAGAGACATGCTCGCCGCCTACTTCCTTCACGATGTCATAAAGAATGGAGTAGGTGGTGACAACTTTTAATTTGCCATCATCTTTGCCAGAATTATTTTGATTTGTAGAACAGCCCGCAATGACTAAAAGAGCGACAAATACTGCGATCAAACGGATTGCAAATACCTTTTTCATTTCAGTCCTCCTTTTACATAGACGCTTCTTTCTTTAATTGCGTTCGTTTTTGTTTTGTTTTAATTGATCTCCATAAAATGCCTTGCTTCGGTGATAGGATAAAGGCACTGCCGAACAAAATGGTCGCGACCAAGACGATGGAAGCACCTGACGATAAGTTATACGTAAAACTCAGTCCTAGCCCTATGATCGCCGAAACGGCACCGAAAAAAGCAGATAAATAAAGCATGATTGATAACCGATCTGTCAGTAAATAAGCAGTAGCTGCCGGTGTGATGAGCATTGCAACTACGAGAATAATCCCAACGGTTTGCAGTGAGGCAACTGTCACTAAAGTGAGTAATGTCATGAGAAAGTAATGGATCATGCGATTTGGTAAACCGTAAACAGAAGAAATCACCGGATCGAATGAACTAATCAGCAATTCTTTATAGAAAACGATGACTGCCAGCAAAATAAAGATGCCAATTCCAAGTGTAATCCACATATCAGATGATCGAACAGCTAGCACGTTTCCAAATAAGATGTGATATAAGTCGCTAGAACTTTTCAAAAACGTAATTAAAATAATTCCGATTGAAAAAAAAGCGGTGAACACAATTCCGATGGCAGAATCATTCTTTATGCGGCTATTTTGACTAACATATCCGATGCCAAGAGCTGTTAACACACCCGTTAAGACGGCGCCAAAGAAGAAATTAATGCCTAGCATATAAGAAATGGCCACACCGGGAAGTACTGCATGAGATATCGCATCTCCCATAAGTGCCATGCCACGTAAAATGATAAAGCAGCCAATGACACCACAAATGATGCCGACCATCACTGACGTAAATAATGCCTTTTGTAAAAACGCATATTCGAAGAGTCCTGTGATGAATTCCATTACGCATCTCCTCCTACTGATTTTAAGAATGGAAGCTGCGTTTCATAAGCCTCTAACATGACCTCAGGCCGAAGGATGTCATGTACGGGCCCTGCTTTGATCAGTTTTTTATTTAAAAGAACGAGGTGGCTGAAATAATCATCGGCTTTGCTTAAGTCGTGGTGTACGACAAGAATGGTTTTCCCTTCATCTCGTAATTCCTTCAAAATGCGAACCATTGTTTCTTCACTGGCCATATCGATTCCAACAAAAGGTTCATCAAGACAGAAAAGCTGTGCATCTTGAGCTAGTGCTCTTGCCAGAAATACACGCTGTTGCTGTCCGCCAGACAATTCTCCAATCTGTCTTTTGGCAAAATCCTGCATGCCGACTTTTTCTAAGCAGTGGTAAGCATAGGCACGGTCTTCTTTTTTAGGTCGTTTGATGAGACCGAGTTTTGGATATGTGCCGAGTAGAACGGTATCAAGCACATGAATTGGAAAAGTCCAGTCTAGGTCATTTCTTTGTGGTACATAGGCAATTTGTTTCCTGACCTGCTTAAAGGGCTGTTCAAAAAAGCGAATATCTCCTTGATCTGTATCAATTAAATCCAAACATGCTTTTAATAGCGTAGATTTACCGGCGCCATTTGGCCCGATGATTCCGGTCATCGTTCCTTCCTGAATAGAAAGAGAGACGTTTTCCAATGCATCCTGTCCATGGTATGAGACATAGAGACGATCGATTGTTAAAGCATTTGACATGTCGTGCGACCCCTTTCAATCACATTGCGTTTCCTAAAAATATATGCGTTAATAAAATAATTTTGACTAAAGGTTGAAATGATTACCTGATGCTAATTTGTTTCCTTAGGGAAACTTTTATTTTATTCTAAGCGTAGACCCTTCTTTTGTAAAGAGAAAAGATGAACTTATTTCACTTAAGGTCAAATGATCGTATCATGGTATGCGAAAAACAATGGACGTGAGCATGTTTGATTGATGAGACAAGTACATCTTTGGAATACCGATAAGAATTACAGATAAATGATTGACAATTCGTAGGAACTCTTCATATAATAAGGGTAATTCAATATATGAATATGTGCTCATATATTATATAAAGCCGTTGGTTGATTTGATTGAATCAGGGAAAGCTACTTATATAGAAAAAGGTGAGAACATGAAAAAAACGAAGGATGAATACGTATTAAGCGGTCTTGATTGCGGGAACTGTGCGCGCAAAATTGAGACAGGTGTCAGTAAGTTAGAAGGTGTTGAGACTTGTTACATTAATTTTGCGACAGGTACGCTCACTGTGACACATGCAGATGCACAAGAAACCATGTCAAAGCGTATCGAAAAAACGGTTCAATCTATTGAGCCTCATGTGAGTGTATCACCTAAGAAAGATAGACATCATCATGACCATGGAACAAAATCGTTAAAAACCATTGTGATCAAATTAATTGGCGGGGCTGTTATTGGAACGGCTGCCTATTTTCTGCCTCAAGACGGCTGGCTTGAATTTGTCCTATTTTTCGCCGCGTATTTATTAGTCGGTGGCGATGTCGTCTTTAAAGCGCTGAAAAATATCGTGCGTGGTCAGGTGTTTGATGAAAACTTTTTAATGACCATTGCAACTGTTGGGGCATTTATCATTCAGCAATACCCAGAGGCTCTGGCTGTCATGCTCTTTTATCAAATTGGTGAGCTTTTTCAAGGAGAGGCTGTTAATCGTTCAAGACGATCTATTAGTGAATTAATGAATATTCGTCCAGAATATGCGAATCTCAAAGTCGGGCATGAAACAAAAAAAGTGAACCCAGAAGACGTCAAAATCGGTGATCGTATTATCGTCAAACCAGGCGAAAAAATACCTTTAGATGGAGTTGTGTTAGAAGGCTATTCACTCGTTGATACTTCTGCATTAACTGGTGAATCTGTACCAAGAGATGTGGAAGTAGGGAAAGAAGTTCTTGCTGGATTTGTGAATCAACATGGAATTCTTGAGATTGAAGTGCAAAAGGGGCTAGGCGAGTCGGCTGTGACGAAGATTTTGGATCTGGTCGAAAATGCAAGCAGTCGTAAAGCTCAAACGGAAAACTTTATCACAAAGTTTGCGAGATATTATACACCAGCTGTCGTCGTACTGGCACTATTGCTTGCCTTTGTACCGCCGCTTATCATGCCATCAGCTCAATTATCCGAATGGGTGTACCGGGCACTTGTCTTTCTCGTGATCTCTTGTCCATGTGCGCTTGTTGTCTCAATTCCATTAGGTTTCTTTGGAGGAATCGGAGCGGCATCAAAACGAGGCATTTTAGTAAAAGGTAGTAATTATCTTGAAGCCCTTCATTCTGTTCGCTATGCCGTATTTGATAAGACGGGTACGCTAACAAAAGGAAACTTTACGGTGACCAAAATTGAACCTGTGACTGATAAGTGGTCGGAGGAAGAGCTCTTGTCATTTGCCGCTTTAGCGGAAGTGCACTCGTCTCACCCTATCGCACAATCGATTAAAGCTGCTTACGGCTCACCGCTTGATGAGACCAAAATTAGCACTTACGAGGATATCGCAGGTCATGGAATCAAAGCGATCATTGATGGTGTGCACGTGCTAGCTGGAAATCATCGCTTAATGGAACGAGAAGGCATTGTCTATCAAAAAGAAAATCAAAGTGGAACGGTTGTCTATCTGGCAATAGACGGAGAGTTTGCAGGATCAATCGTCATCGCAGATGAATTGAAGGATGATGCAATAGAGGCTGTCACTGCCCTCAAACAGTCTGGATTAAAAACGATGATGCTTACTGGTGATACAAAACAAGTAGGGACGGCGGTTGCTAAGCAACTTGGTATGGATGAAGTCCACACTGAATTATTGCCACAGGATAAAGTGACGAAATTAGAGGAAATCGATCAACAAAAAGCGTCAAATGAAAAGTTACTTTTTGTCGGTGATGGGATCAATGATACGCCGGTACTGGCACGCGCAGATATTGGTATCGCAATGGGAGGTCTTGGTTCAGATGCAGCTGTCGAAGCGGCAGATGTTGTCATTATGACAGACCAGCCATCAAAGGTAGCGGAAGCAATCACTGTGGCGAAAAGAACTAGAGCGATTGTTTGGCAAAATATCGCCTTTGCTCTTGGCGTGAAAGGGATCTTTCTCTTACTCGGTGCATTCGGGATCGCGACCATGTGGGAAGCTGTTTTTTCTGATGTTGGCGTGACTGTACTCGCTGTTTTAAATGCGATGCGGGTGATGAAGTAAAATTGTAATGAAAAATTCAAGATCGTATCTTTTATAATGGAGCCCCTCTTGATAGAATAGAAGAAGTTGGATAATGGCATTTCCCTAAGCTGTTATCCTTTTTCTTCATATAGGAATGAAAAAGATAAGGTAGGTGCTTTTGTGAGTAAAAAAAATCAATCTTCATCTATTAAATTTGCCGTTATATTAACCATCATTGCAGCACTTCTCATTGGGTTCTTTGTTGTGATCGGCAACAACAATAGCAGTGAGGAAGTACAAACTGTTGATAGTAAACCTTCAATAAAAGGACAGCCTGTGATTGGGGACAAAAATGCAGCTGTCCAAATCGTTGAATTTGGTGATTATAAATGTCCATCATGTAAGGCTTTTGAAAAGGACATTTTCCCGAAGCTGAAAGCAGATTTTATTGATAAAGGCGATGTGTCTTTCTCATTTATCAATTTCCCACTACCGGTTCATGGAGAAGGAGCGACGTTAGCAGCACTTGCTTCTGAAGAGGTATGGAAAGAAGATCCGAAAAACTTCTGGGCATTTCACGAAGCTGTTTTTTCTGCACAGCCAGAAGGTGAAGCAGAATGGGTCACACCTGCTAAACTGACAGAATTGGCTAAAAAGACAACAAAAATTGATACTGATAAATTAAAAGAAAACTTATCAAAGAAAACGTATCAGTCACAGCTCAACACAGACGATCAAATGGTGAATGAGTTGAAAGTGAATTCCACGCCAACGGTGTTCATTAATAACAAACAAGTTCAAAATTTTTATGACTATGATGAGATTAAAGGATTAATAGAACAAGAGCTCAAAGGGAAAACCTCATGAAGAATAAGCTTGTTTACTTATACAGCGCCTGGATCGTCTCGATTGTTGCAACGATGTCCAGCCTCTATTTAAGTGAAGTGAAAAAGTTTATTCCATGCGACCTGTGCTGGTTTCAACGCATTTTCATGTATCCGCTTGTTCTCTTACTAGGCATTGCTACATTCCGCGGGGATGTGAAAGTGAAATATTATGTTCTTCCTTTAGCTGTGATTGGTGCTTGCTTTTCCATCTATCATTATATGGAACAAAAGATCCCAGGGTTTGCTTCGATCAGGCCTTGCCTAAGTGGCATACCTTGTTCTTTTGATTATCTGAATTGGTTTGGATTTATCACCATTCCATTACTAGCACTAATTGCATTTATTCTCATCATCATTAGTATGTTGCTATTAAATGCAAAACAAGACTAAAGGTGGACGAGCCTGCTTGAAAAAGCAGGCTATTTTTATTTTTAAAAAAGATAAAATTGAAAGAGTTTTTTTGTTGCTTTTCTTCTGTGTCGGATATACATTATATGAGTAGCGTTAGATGAACAGATCGTGGTAAGGAGATAAGCGAAAAATGGCATGGGAAGTTTTAAGTATCATTGGCATTATGGCATTTGCTATTAGTGGCGCCATTGTAGCAATGGAGGAAGAATATGATATTTTAGGCGTGTACATCTTAGGCATCGTGACAGCTTTTGGCGGCGGAGCCATTCGTAATATCTTAATCGGATTACCAGTATCCGCTTTATGGTCACAAGGCAAGTTGTTTACCATTGCCCTTGTGTCGATTACGATTGTCTTTCTTTTTCCAAAGTTGCTGTTAAAGCATTGGAGTACGTGGGGGAATTTCTCGGATGCAATAGGCTTAGCCGCTTTTGCGATCCAAGGCGCATTATTTGCTGTTCAAAAAGAACTCCCGCTAAGTGCTGTGATTGTGGCAGCTGTTTTGACGGGAAGCGGAGGAGGAATGATCCGTGATCTACTCGCTGGTCGCAAGCCGCTCGTTCTAAAAGCTGAGATATACGCAGTATGGGCCGTACTGGGCGGTTTATTCATTGGACTTGGTCTAGTCCAAGGGGAGTTAAGCCTGTATTTGCTGTTTCTCATTCTCGTCACATGTCGGGTTTGTTCCTACCACTTCAAATGGAGACTTCCTGCCAAGTCTTATTTTTTTCATAAAGGGTAAAACAAAAGAGGGCGTTTTCGCTCTCTTTTTTTATTTTGACAAAGAGCGCGATATCAGCAAAAGAGGGCGTTTTCATGTAAAATAAAAACGGACATTCTATTCTTAATTGGAACAATACATGTAATGAAACTTTTGTCATGCGGCTGAATTCAGATATTCAGCTTTTTTTTGCCTAGATGGACTGTCATGTGTTGGTTTTACCATTTGCGACATACTAATGTTATCAGGGCAAGGTGAAGTCAACATATCAGGGCATGTAAGTAAAAACACCGTGACATCAAAAGAAAAAGGAGGGAGATGTTCCATTGGAGATTTTTCTAGCAGTGCTTGTATTACTAGCACTCATTGCGTCATCTAATATTATCAATCGGTTTGTCCCCTTTATTCCAGTCCCGCTCATTCAAGTGGGGTTAGGAATTTTGATCGCAGCTTTTCCTTCAGGTCTACATATTACGTTAAATCCTGAGTTGTTTTTCGTGTTATTCATTGCGCCGCTGTTATTTAATGACGGAAAGCGGACCCCAAGGGACGAGCTTTGGAAATTAAGAGCCCCTATCTTACTGTTAGCGCTCGGTTTGGTGTTTGCGACAGTCATTGTAGCAGGGTATACGATTCATTGGATGATTCCAAGTATTCCACTTCCAGCGGCTTTTGCGCTTGCCGCGATATTATCACCAACAGATGTCGTTGCTGTCAGTGCGTTATCTAGTCGAGTCAATATGCCAAGGGGCATGATGAGACTGCTGGAAGGCGAAGGATTGATGAACGATGCATCAGGCCTTGTCGCTTTTAAATTTGCCATTGCCGCAACAGTGACGGGGGCTTTTTCAATTGCGGAAGCGTCCTTTAGCTTTGTTCTTATTGCCGTAGGTGGTTTATTGACTGGATTTATCCTATCCTTCTTTATCATTCGTTTTCGCTTCTTTCTTCGCCGATTAGGAATGGATGATGTCACCATGCACATGATCCTGCAAATATTAACCCCTTTTGTGATCTATTTGGCAGCAGAAGAAATCGGCGTATCCGGCATTTTAGCTGTCGTAGCAGGTGGAGTCACGCATGCCATTTTGCAAGACAGAATGGAAGCGAACTTAGCCAAATTGCAAATTGCTTCAACAAATACGTGGAATATCATTTTATTTATTTTAAACGGTCTTGTTTTTGTGTTGCTTGGTTTGCAAATCCCCGATGTGTCAGCCGTTATCTTCCAAGATGAGGCGTTTAATAACATACAGGTCATTGGGTACATTCTGATGATTACGCTATGTCTTATGATCTTAAGGTTTTTATGGGTCTGGCTATTCTGGGCAGGACAATGGACGGCAGCAATCAAGCGGCAAATGAAAAAGCCAAAGCTTCGTGAAGCCATGCTGATGACATTTTCCGGTGTTCGTGGTGCTGTTACATTAGCTGGTGCATTTTCGATCCCATTTACTCTGGCGGACGGATCACCATTTCCAGAGCGGCATCTCATGATTTTTCTCGCAGCTGGGGTGATTTTATGCACATTGATTTTGGCTAGTGTGCTATTGCCACTATTATCTGAGAAAAAAGACAAGCAAGGAGATATCGACTTAGATACGAAAATTCAGCATGCCAAGCGGAAGTTATTGAGAAGTGCCATTAAAACATTAAGAGAGAACATGAATGAGGATAATCGAGAGGTCTCCCTTGCCCTGATTCATGAATATAGAATGAAACTGAGAAATGTTCAGCGTGAGCCATATCATCTTGGAATGAGAAAACAGGAAAGAAAAATCAGACTGCATGGCATCAAAGCAGAACAAGTCAAATTGCAGGAATTAATAGAAGAAGGAAAAATACAGAAAGAAGAAGCCTATGAGCTTCAAGAGAGGTTTCATGAGCTGGAAATGCTCTATTCAAACTCATTTAAAATTCGTTTTTCAAAAGTGAAGTTTCTGCGTGTACTTCAGTGGCTCCAACTATGGCGTCCACAACAGCGCATGTCAGGCGGCATTTTAGAAAACGAAACGTCATACAAACAAATCCGAAAGATCACGGCTGAAGCGGCTGTGGATTCTATCAAACGACACATGACTGAGCAAAATCAACAAACGTGTGATCAAGTCATTGATTTTTATAATCAGGTGATTTTTCGCTGTGTACACGGTCCAGCTTTCTTTCAGCCAAAAGATCGTGTCTTTGACCGAAAGAAAAAGGAATTAAACTTTCGAGCTGTACAGTCGATTCGGAACGAAATACAAACCTTATATGAAAATGGGGATATCAACCGTGATATTGCCCATCATTTAAGAGAATATATTAATGACATGGAAGCCGTATTATTGACCAATACTTGATAGATCATTTGTTTTAAGGTGGAGGAAAAGGACAATCAAAAAGGTTTCCTGTTACAATGAAAACGCTTGTATTAGAGTTTTCAGACACAACATGAGATAATGGAAAAGATGGAATCTATGAAAAGGTGGTTGTGAACATGGTCAAAAGCTTAAATGATACCGTAACACTGAATAATGGAGTAGAAATGCCTTGGTTTGGTTTAGGTGTATTTAAAGTGGAGGATGGCAATCAAGTCGTAGATGCTGTCACAGCAGCCATTCGAAATGGATATCGCAGTATTGATACTGCCGCTGTTTATAAAAATGAGACAGGCGTAGGAAAAGCTATCAAAGAATCTGGCGTGAAAAGAGAAGACTTGTTTATTACATCTAAAGTATGGAATGCGGATCAAGGGTACGATAAGACGCTTGCAGCCTTTGACGCAAGCTTAAACCGCTTAGGCCTTGATTACTTAGATCTCTATTTGATTCATTGGCCAGGACCAAACGCAGCCACATTTAAAGACACATGGCGAGCTCTTGAAAAGCTTTATAAAGATGGAAAAGTAAGAGCCATTGGCGTCAGTAACTTCCATGTTCATCATCTAGAAGAACTATTAAAAGATGCGGAAGTTGTCCCAGCCGTTAACCAAGTTGAGTTTCACCCGAAACTAACTTTACAAGAACTGCGTCAATATGCAAAAGAAAAAGGGATTCAAATTGAAGCATGGTCACCACTGATGCAAGGGAAGTTGCTTGATCACGAGGTGCTCAAGGAAATTGCCTCACGTCATGACAAAACGGTTGCCCAGGTGATCCTGCGTTGGGATCTACAAAGTGGCGTTGTCACGATTCCAAAATCAATCAATGAAGAACGAATTAAACAAAATGCAGACATTTTTGACTTCGAGCTTTCTGAAGAAGACATGGAAAAAATCAATGCATTAAATAATGACGAGCGAGTCGGCTCGAACCCTGATACCCAGACTGCTGGGTTTGAGTGATGAGAAAATAGAATGATTGAAATCAAACACCTTTCGATAGGATCTGGGAGTGATACGCTCCTGGGGGTATTGGAAGGTGTTTTTTCTGTTTCATAATATAGATTTTGTGAATTTCAGCATCTAACGATCGTGTTTGTTTAAATTTTGCTTAAAAAGATCGATGTGTATAGCGATCAATAGAATATGATGGTAAATTTTAGTTTGTGTGTGAACGGTTGGAGAAATCTATTTTAAGAAAAAGAAGGGATTTTCATATGATCCATGTAAAAGGACTGACAAAAACATATCGACACCAGCCTATTTTCGAAAATTTGCATTTGCAAATCAAACATCAGAAGGTCAATTTCATCATGGGGAAGAATGGGTCTGGAAAGACAACCTTTATGAAATGTCTTCTTCAATTAGAGCAATATGAAGGGGAGATTTTATATCACAATCAGCCAATCGAACAAGTAAGACATGAGATCCAGGTGATGTATGACGATACGCCGCTTTATTTAAATTTAAATGGTTATCAAAATATACGCTTATTATTAAATGTCCCTATTGATCAAAAAAAGTGTGAGGCGCTGGCACGTGAATATCTCCCGCATGAGATCCTAAAGAAGAAGGTCAAGCATTATTCTTATGGACAACGAAAGAAGCTAAGTTTTATATTCATTGCTTTAGCCAAACCAACCTATTTATTTTTAGATGAAATATCCAATGGTTTAGATTATGGCACAATGATGGAATTAAAAGCGTTGATCAAGGAGTGGTCTAAAGACATGACCATTATCGCAACAGGTCATCAATTTGAATTTTACTCGTCTATTGTCGATGAATTGTTTATTTTAAAGGACAAATCAATGATTCAAATCCATGACTTTCAGGAAAAAGGAGAGGATTTGGGTGACATTTATCAAACATATCTTTAGGCTAATGAAAAAAGAGCTCTTATATCAACATTATGCTAAAACATTTTTCATTTTGTTCATTCCATTAATATTGATTTCATTATGGAATTTGTATGCACAATCTGAAACAGCAAAATCAAACTATGCACAATATGTGAAAACTGAGACTGAATATAAAGAACTTGGTATTGATCTACAAGAGGCTTTGACGATGCCAGTTGAGGTTGAAGAAGGGAAACTAAACGGTGCTGATGGAGAAGTCATAGAAAATATCTTAAAATATGAATATGATCAGTTTGTACAATCACTTCATATCATGGAGCCAATACAAGCCATTTCAACTACTTTAGAATGGATGGGATTTATCTTTTATCCTCTAGCATTTGGTTTATATGCAATTTATTTATCCACATATGATGTCAAATATAAAACCATCAAAATAAAGGCAGTTCGGAATCATTGGAGTCAAGTGATGTTTTCAAAGCAGTTGTCTCTGTATGCTATTATCTGTCTCTTTATTTTTATCAACTGTCTCTTTTCGTATATGGCCAGTCATGTGTTTTATTCTGTCATTTCCCGTGATATATCTGTTCAGTTATTTACATATGAAGACCATTACAACCAGCATATACTGCTTCAATTACTCTTTGTCATTTTTATCAGCTGTTTTTTTAGTACAATTGTATTTTATGTAGGAGCATTATGTCGAAGCTTTTTTGTTTCTGTTGTTGTCTATTTGGTCTATTTCTTACTGGTTCCTAATTTAGGTGCTTTTGATTTGAAAAATATGATCGCCAACTTAGCTTTGCATCTTTTTTCTTTTCAAGGAAACTATCAGTTATTTGAACCGATTCCAGTGAGTGTGACCTCAATTGTCATTTGTATGTCACTCTTCCTTATCTTATTGTCATTTTTGACATATACGTTGATGAAACGTCAAAGTAAATATGTTGTATAACCTAACCCCCTATTCTCACATAGGGGGTTTTATCTCGTACTATGACTCCTCACAACGAGAAGCATGATGAAAGACAGAATGACAATACAAATCGTCCATGCCCAAGCAAGCTCCATGCGTCCTGAATCGATGGCGACATAGATGGCTGTTGGGAGTGTTTGCGTCTTTCCCGGGATGTTGCCAGCAAACATGAAGGTTGCGCCGAATTCCCCGAGCGCTCTTGCAAAGCTGAGGACAGCCCCAGACAAGAGGGATGGCAAGGCGAGTGGAACGGTGATGTATGTAAAGACTTGAATCGGATGGGCACCGTCTACTTTGGCCGCACCTTCAATATCCGCATCAATCGTTGAAAATCCGGCTTTCGCTGATTGGTACATGAGCGGAAATGCGACCACTGTGGATGCAATCGCCGCCGCCCACCATGTAAAGATGACAGGCTGATTGAAAAGCCACTCTATCGCATGACCAATGACGCTATGTTTTCCAAAAATGACAAGCAACAAAAAACCGATCACTGTTGGCGGGAGGATAAGCGGCATCATCAGGAGCGTTTCGATGATTAATTTCCCTTTGAAAGAAGTACGGGCCATCCAAAAACCAATCGTCGTACCTAAAATGGTTGCGAACATGCCGCTAACGATCGCAATTTGAACAGAAAGCCATATAGGAGAAAAAAACTCTTCATTAAACATAGGCATTACCGAACTTGAAAGCCATATTTCTTGAAAATAGAGGCGGCTGTATCTGTTTGAAGATAGTTGAAAAATGACTTCGCTTCCGACATGTGATCAGTCTCTTTCACAATTCCGATTGGATAAACGATCGGAGAATGCAGGTCTTTTTTCGCTTGATCTACAATCCGCACGCTTTTGGACACAAGGGCATCCGTTTTGTACACAATCCCCGCTTCAACGCTCCCTGTTTCGACATAGCTTAGGACTTGCCGCACATCCTTTGCGTAAACAACTTTCCTCTTGATCTGCTCCCATATGTTCAGGTTGGTGAACGTTTCTTTTCCGTATGTACCAGCAGGAACCGATTCAGGTGTACCGAGCGCAATCTTTCCTTTTAAAGATGTGAGATCGTGAAATGTCTTGATGGAAGACGCGTGATCTTTTGGCACAATCAGAACCAGTTCATTTTGAATGAGATCCTTTACGTGTTTTTGATCGATGTCTCCAGATTGAACGAGTTGATCAAATGGCTCTTTGGCCGCTGAGAGAAAGAGATCGACGTTAGCTCCTTGAGAGATTTGTTGCTTTAAGGCACCTGATGACCCGAAATTAAATGTGATTTTCACATTGGCATGTTGATCTTCAAAATCCGCCGCCATCTCTTTTAATGCATCTTGCAAGCTGACTGCCGCAGAAATGACAAGCTCCGTCTTTTTATTTGAATTAGCTGACTCCATCTCTGTTTGGCATCCTATTAGAAGCAAACAACAAACAGTGATGAAGGCTAAAAGTGGATATCTCATGTTTACACCTCAAATCATGTATCTATAAAATGACTCCCTTTATTATAATCAAACTTATTTGGCGATTCATAGCGTTTCAGTAAAAAACAGGTCAGGGAAGTCCATATGCAATACGAAAAAAGCCGCCAAACGGCGGCTTTAATGCTGGTAGAAACGAAGCAGATTCCCATTGATGACTTTGTCAGATAAGGAAAGCTCTTTATTCGCTTTTTCAATAAAAGGCTGACACACTTCAATTTCTTCCACAGGCTCTTTCGTTTTTTGGTCATAGCATGTATTTTTTGTATAAAGATAATCGTCTGTAATAAAGTTCCCATTTCTCAGTACAGTAAAAGGTGTCCGTTCGTTTGAGAATAAATCATTTCCGAATTGAATGGAGTTCTTTGATTCAACGCCAAGTAGGTGGAGAATCGTCGGTTTCACGTCTATTTGGCCAGCCGTTTCAGAAATTTTCTGAGGTGCTTGATCTGTTACACCTGGAATGTAAATCAGGAACGGAACCCGCTGAAGTTTGACAGCATCGAACGGTGTGATCTCGTCTTGCTTCAATAGCTCTGCCATCGCCTCATGGTGCGCCTCTGAGATGCCATAGTGATCACCCATTAGGACAAACATTGTATCTTCATACATCCCTTCTTCCTTTAGGCTGGTGAAGAACTTCTTAATGGCCTCATCCTGATAGCGAACAGTCGTCACATAGCGATTTAATATCTCACTAGACGAGTCATACTCATCAATGAACTGATCTTTTGGATCAATTTCAAATGGGAAATGGTTGGTCAAAGTGATAAACGTGCTGTAATAGGGAGCTTTTAATTTTTTCAAATAATCGATTGATTGGTCGAAGAAATCGATATCCTTTAAGCCCCACCCAGTGGAATTCTCTTCATTCACATCAAATGATTCGACATCATAGAAACGATCAATGCCAAATGATTGATACATCACATCACGATTCCAAAACGTATTATTATTCGCATGGAATTGGACGGATTGATAGTTTTCTTTTTTCAATTGTTTGTATAACGTATCATATTCATTGTCGCTTGCTGTGAAGAAAACAGCGCCACTGCTGGATGGATAGAGCGAGTTGGCAACAATGAATTCTGAATCTGACGTCTTCCCTTGCTCTGTTTGTTGGTAAAATTCATCGAAATAAAAGCTCTTTTTGGCAAGTTGATTTAAAAATGGTGTGATTTCCTGCCCGTTCACCTTTTGATCCATGACAAATTGTTGCGTAGATTCAAGCGAAATGAATACGACATTTTTTCCTTTAGCAAGTCCAAAGTATTCTTCGTTTGGTGCACTGTAGTCAGCCTTTGTATAGTTAGCCACAGTTGATAGTGTATCCTCATCTGCAAAAGCTTTTTGTCCGATACGAGCCGTTTGAGCCACACCATCATATAGATGGAATTGGAACAGACCAAGGTTCCTTACAATGACTTCTCGATCATAAGAGCTTGTTAAAAATCGAGGATGGTCTATCATGGCTGAACTGACATGGAATAAAAGGAAGCCTACGCAAATCGCATAATATGTTTTAATCGTCTTAAATGAGGCTTTTCGTGCTGTTGGTTTACGCTTTAAGAGCCAAGCAAGCACGACAAAATCGATTAACATCAAGATAAACAACGGGTGGAACAGCTCAGTCATACTACTGCCCATATCCCCCATATTCTTTGCTTGAAATAGCACAGGAATGGTTATGAAATCGATATAGAATCCATAAAAAATCGAATTAGATATTAAAATGGCCGTAAGAATAAAATTTGACGTCAACAAAAAAACCTTTTGTTTGGTTCCATTTAAAAAAAGAGCAATCCCAAACAAAGGAAGTAAAAAACTAAGAGGATTTATGAGGAGCAGCCATTCATGAAACAAATTGGCTGTTCTGATCTGAAATCCGAATTGATAAATGATATATGTCTTCATCCACATAAAAAGGATGGAGTACACTAAAAACCAGTGATCTTTGAAAAACGCTTTCATTTATGTAGCTCCTCACCATTCTGTATTCAGTCAGCTGCAAGGTAAAAACACTTATCTTAAAACTACTAAAAAAATGAGGAATGATCAATTCATATCCTATTATTTTTATAAAACACTGTTTTCATGCTCTTAAAAATGGAATGGTATGGATAATTTGCAAATAACAGCGATGTAATAGCAGGTCACGATGGTGAGGACAGCGAGTACAACTTGTTCACCCGTACTGCCTGTTTTGACATAAAAGGGAAGACGTACTTTGATTGAAGCTGGAAATAAGAGTTTAATGCCATTCACTGTTCCTGCATCAAGTAGAAGGTGGCTCGCCATTCCAACAAGCAAACCGGTACTAAAGCTATCATTTGGAATGTATGTTGTCGCAATCCAATAAATGATCAGTAGGAACAATAAACTGTGTGTAAAGGTCCGATGCCCGAACATGCTGCTAATCAATGTTGAAAGCAGGGGGAATTTCCTTCCTATTTTGCTTTTCGTATGACAAAGATCTGGGATAAGGGAACCGACTGATCCAGCGGCAGTCATGGTGACTGGATCGAATCCATAGTAGGAGGCGACGGCTGTGGAGGCGGCTATTCCGCCCATGATATGTGTTTTTCCTGTCATGATGCGTACTCCTGTTCTTTTTTTCGTCCAAGTAATCACTATATCAAGCGTCTATACATTGGGCAAGGCGAATTGAAAGAAAAAAAGGGTAAAATAGTTGGCGGATTGGAAAAACATTCTATAATAAGAGAGAAGTCAAGTCGACACTAACGATAAGGGATGCGATTCGGATGAATAATGCAGACATGTTAAAAGAAATTGTTCTAGTACATTATGAAGTCAGCCGTAAATTAAACCGTAAGTTACTTGAGTTAGAAAAAGACATCACGCCGCCACAAATTTATGCCCTCTCTATTTTGATCCAAGGAGAAGTATCACATGTTGAGGAGCTGAAACAAAAGCTTTCTTTAAATCCAGGTGCAGCCTCGATTGCCCTCAATAAATTATGTGAGCAGGGGTTTATTCAGAGAGAAAGGGATAAAGAGAATCATTCACTTGTCCGATTAGAAGCGACTGAAAAGGGATTGGCTGTTTATGAAAAACATACACGTCAATTTGGTAAGGTGATTCAGGATATGATGGCCGACTTCACAGAGGAAGACATCAAGACATTTCTTGATTATTTGCATAAAATGAGAAAAACCTTTACCGATGATGAAGCCCAATCCAATTGAATAATACGAAAGCCTGTCGCACACATTAAAGAGGCATTCGTATTTTTTGAGAAGGGGGGAGCCATGATGTCATTGTTCCAAAAAGGGAAAAAAGCGAAAAGTGAAAAAGAACATCAGCAAGTAGATCAGCTGTTAGAAGAAGCAAGTAAAGAACTTGCAGGCGATCCGCTACAGGACGCTGTACAAAAGAAGAAAAACAATCAACAATAATGAAAGAAGGGCAGAGACATGTAACTCTGTCCTTCTTTCTATGTTTTTCCCTTTGACAGAAATGAGAATGTTTGATAACCTTCGTGTAGTAAAAATGAATAGAAATCCTCACGCTATGTCTCAGTGAGGTAGAGGTTGCGCGGATGATGAGTCACTTATGGGAGAGATGGAATCGATGATCATGAGAAAAAGGCATCAGCGCCGAAGTGTAAAGAAGGCTCCAACTTTCTTTATGCTGGGTCTGCATTGAATAAATGCAGGACTGCCACGTCTTAGAAGCGTGGAGGGCTATCCGGAGATCAGGTGTATGTTTTGAAAAGCATGGACTGTTGTTCAGGCTTTTTTTTATGTTCTGACTGAAGAAGATGGGGCATCATATGAAGAAAAGGCCCTGAATGAACATAAAGAATGCAAGTCATTGCTTCGCAAATATATCAAAAAAGATACTGCCGGGTCTGGTCCAAAGAGAATAATACGGAGGTACGGAAATGGAACAGACGAAAAAATGGGGTTTTTGGTTATTAACGGCTTTTGTCGTTGGAAATATGGTAGGGTCAGGCATCTTTATGCTCCCGAGTACGCTTGCACAGCATGCAAGTCCTTTAGGTGTGACAATGGCATGGCTTGTCACTGGCGGTGGTGTGCTGATGATTGCGCTAGTGTTTGGACATTTGTCCATGCATAAACCGCAGCTGACAGCTGGACCACAAAGCTACGCTAGAGCGCTTTTTAAAGATCCGAAGAAAGGAAAAGTGGCTGGTTTTACGATGGTATGGGGATACTGGGTGGCAAGCTGGATCAGTAATGTAGCCATTATTACGAGTCTTGCTGGATACTTAACGACTTTTTTCCCTATTTTAACGGTGACGACGGAGATTTTCACCTTTGGGAAAGAAACCATTACCCTTGGGCAACTGATTACTTTCATTGTATGTACCATTTTACTATGGGGAACCCATACGATTTTAATTACTAGCTTAAGTGCAGCGAGTAAATTAAACTTTGTGACAACATTTTCTAAGGTGCTTGGATTCGTCCTTTTTATCGTGGCTGGATTATTTGCATTTCAAACGGCATTATTTGAACATTATTACTTCCCAGTCGCTTCAACAAATGAGGGTATGCTTGGACTCGGAGGTCAAATCCACCACGCAGCGATCTCTACGTTATGGGCGTTTGTAGGGATAGAATCTGCGGTCATCCTGTCAGGTAGAGCATCTTCACAGCGAGATGTAAAACGCGCAACAATTACAGGTCTTTTAATCGCCCTTTCGATCTATATGATCATCACACTCATTACAATGGGCGTTCTACCGCACGATCAATTGCAAGGCTCAGATAAGCCATTTGTCGATGTCCTGCAACTGATTATTGGACCTGCTGGTGGAATTGTTATGGCACTTCTTGCTATCATTTGTCTATTTGGCTCAATGCTTGGCTGGATTTTACTTGGTTCAGAAGTACCTTATCAAGCGGCGAAAGCTGGTGATTTCCCAGCGGTATTCGCAAAAACAAATAAAAAAGGAAGCCCTGTTTTCGCTTTGACGATCACGAATTTGATGTCCCAGCTGTTCATTTTTTCAGTCATGTCTCGGACGATCAATGAAGCCTTTACTTTTTTAACAACATCAGCGACACTTGCATATCTCATTCCTTACATCGTGTCGTCCATCTACAGCTTTAAGGTGATCATGCAAGGTGATACGTATGAGATGCAAAAAGGGAATCGAACGCGAGATGGGATCATCGCACTCATTGCCATGGGATATTCCGTTTGGGTGATTATCTCAGGAACAGCAGATTTCGATACATTCGCTCTCGGAATTGGCTTGTTTTTAGTGGGCATTTTGCTATATCCACTCATGTCCAAAGGATTTGCGAAGGGAACGGTTTAAACGCGGGCGTTTCTCCAATACTGGAGAAACGTTTTTTTTATATCATGATTCACAATGCGATCATTGAGAATGATTATCATTGATTATTGTAACACGTTGTGAATACAAAAACAGCGACTATTTTGTTTGAAGAAGAAAATAATAAAAAACTCCTAGTTTTTTATTAAAAATATCATAACAGTGATTTCAAAAAGAGAAGAAAGTGATATACTATACTTCGATATTGAGAATCATTATCACCATTAAGGGGGATATTGAACGAAAGGAAGAATAGGATTTGGGCTCACATTCGAATCGTCAGCCGGTTGCCAAAGATGAGGCAGTAGAAATTGTCACGAAGCCCTTTGGAACAGTAGCTGTTATGATAATAGGTATAATCGCTTTAGCAATGGGTCTTTTTTTATCCGTTTCTTTAGGAGCGGCCAATATCCATTTACACACGGTGTGGGAAGCGATTTTTCATTTCAATAAACAAGAAACTTCTCATCAGATTATTAGAGAATTAAGGTTGCCACGTACGGTGGCAGCAGCACTTGTCGGTGCATTTTTGGCCGTATCTGGGGCGATCATGCAAGGGATGACAAGGAACGCACTTGCATCTCCTGAAATAATGGGTGTCACAAATGGTTCTGCATTTGCTATAGCCATTGCGTTCGCATTCTTCCCAGGTCAATCTTCTTTTTCAATCATTATATGGTCATTTGTTGGTGCGGCACTTGGCGCTTCGATTGTCTTTGGTGTCGGTACGCTTTCAAAAGGTGGTCTAACCCCAGTGAAACTAGCCCTAGCTGGTACGGCTGTTGGTGCTCTATTGACCTCCATTTCTACAGCGATTGCCATTCGGTTTGACGTCGCGCAGGACATGAGTTTCTGGTACGCTGGCGGTGTAGCAGGTGTGAATTGGGAGAAGATTCACATGATCATTCCAGTGGCGATTGTCGGGCTGATCATCGCCATGATCCTGTCCCGGTCAATCACCGTACTTAGCTTAGGTGATGAACTGGCAAAAGGACTTGGGCAATATACGAAAACGGTGAAGGTGCTTGGGATATTGGTTGTGATCTTGTTAACAGGTGCTGCTGTTTCAGTGGCAGGCTCCATTGGATTTATCGGGCTTGTCATTCCTCACGTCACTCGTTTTCTCGTCGGTGTCGATTATAGATGGATCATTCCATGCACAGCCATTTTAGGAGCTGTTTTGCTCATTTATGCAGACATTGCGGCAAGGCTTGTCAATGCGCCATTTGAAACGCCAGTCGGAGCGATTACAGCGATCATCGGTGTTCCTTTCTTCTTATATTTAGCTAGACGTGAAAGGAGCGGTCTTTAATGGAATTGGCGCAGCAGGCAAAGAAAAAGAAATATAGACGAACCATGCTCATCATCTCTATTGCGATTGTGGTTGTGTTCTTAATCAGTTTAAACACTGGAGAAATTCGTATTTCTCCTTTGAATACATTGAAGACGTTTTTTGGATTTGGAAGTGAAATGGATGAACTGGTGTTGTTTGAATTTAGACTTCCAAGAATGGTCATCGCCTTACTCGTTGGCGCTTCCATCGCTGTATCAGGTGCCATTTGGCAAGGAGTGTCTCAAAACGGTTTAGCTGATCCTGGCATCCTCGGTGTGAATGCAGGAGCGGGATTTGCCGTTGTGTTGTTTATTTTTGCCTTTCAAGGTTCTGTGTCAAATCTGGGTGATTTCACGATCTTTGTATTGCCGTTATTCGCTTTCGCAGGTGCAGCGCTTGCTGCATGTCTGATCTATGTGATAGCGTGGAAAAAAGGGATTACACCTGTTCGATTGATCTTGACCGGAATTGGGATAAATGCTGCGTTTTCAGCAGCGATTGTTGTGATTCAATTAAAAATGAACCCAAACGATTTTAGCCAAGCCATTGTTTGGCTATCAGGAAGCATTTGGGGTTCGAGCTGGACTTATGTCTTATCCGTCATGCCGTGGATGCTCATTTTCCTAGTGTTAGCGGTTGGCAGGGCTCGTTACTTAAATATTATGAATTTAGGTGATCAGTTGTCCTATGGTTTAGGGATTTCGGTTCATAAAGAGAGAAGCTTTCTCATGCTGATTGCTGTTGCACTGGCTGGTGTGAGCGTGGCTGTTGCAGGAAGCATTACGTTCTTAGGATTAGCTGCACCGCATCTAGCAAGAAAGCTTGTCGGACCGAGGCATCAAGGAATGATTCCTGCCTCTGCAATGATTGGCGCATTGCTCTTGTTACTAGCGGATACCATTGGACGTGTCATACTTGCACCGTCAGAAGTGCCAGTCGGGCTTGTCGTCTCTGCTTTAGGTGCACCTTACTTCATTTATTTATTAATGAAAACGAACGCATGAGGAAGGAGAGAATAACATATGAAATCGCTCGAAACTGAAAAGCTAAGCATCGGCTATCATGATCGTCTCATTGTAGACGATTTAAATATCAGCATCCCAAAAGGCAAAGTCACTACATTAATTGGGCCAAATGGCTGCGGGAAATCAACCATTCTCAAAACAATGTCCCGCATCATGAAATCTCATCAAGGCGTCGTATATCTAAATGGGAAAGCCATTCATCAAACGCCAACCAAAGAGATCTCAAAACAAATGGCGATCTTGCCACAAACACCAGAGGCACCAAGTGGACTGACTGTCTATGAACTTGTGTCCTATGGTCGTTTCCCGCATCAAACCGGATTTGGTCGTTTATCAAATGAAGATAAACGTATCATTAGGTGGGCGCTAGAGGAAACAGGCATGATCGCATTTCATGATCGACCAATTGAAGCCCTCTCTGGTGGACAACGTCAACGGGTATGGATTGCTATGGCACTCGCTCAAGAGACAGAATTGCTACTACTAGACGAACCAACAACATATTTAGATCTCGCCCACCAGCTTGAGATTCTTCAGTTGTTAGAGCGTTTAAATCGTGAACAAGGACGTACAGTACTGATGGTCATCCATGATCTAAATCATGCAGCCCGATTCTCGCATTATATGATTGCGCTCAATCAAGGCAAAGTGATCAAAGATGGGACGCCACATGAAGTCATGACAAAAGAAGTGCTTCGTCAAGTATTTCACATCGATGCAGAAATCGTCCTTGATCCAAGAACCAACAAACCGATCTGTTTAACATATGATTTAATCAACGAGGAAAGAAAGCTAGAAGCTGTGAATGGATAAAAAACTGTACAAGTAACTCGGGGGGCAACTCCGGGTTTTTTTGTTTTTTCAGAGATTTAGTAAGTTATATACTTTTTAGTTGATATTTTTTCGCTTTTATGCAGAAAAGAGGTACTTTTTTACTTTGGACAATGGTAATATACGGTTAGAGATCAAGCTAGAAAGGAAAGAGATGCGTGGAAACAGCAAAAATATTGATTGCAGACGACGAAGAAGCAATTGTAAAAATGGTTGAACGCGTACTGAAAAAAGAAGGTTTTCAACATATTTATAAAGCTTACAATGCAGATGAAGCATTAGATATTGTGAAAAACGAAGATATCCACCTTTTACTTCTAGATGTGATGATGCCCGGTCAATCTGGTTTTGACGTGCTTCCTGAAATGAGAAAATATACGAAGGCGCCTATTTTCTTTTTAACTGCAAGAACGTCTGATGTAGATAAATTGACAGGCTTTGCACAAGGAGCAGATGATTATATCACGAAGCCATTCAACCCATTAGAGCTCGTGGCTAGAATTAAGGCTCACTTAAATCGAACATATATTTCGATACAAGAGGAACACGGAGTGACACATAACCAATATGAGTATGCCCATTTCTCTTATTATCCGCACGCAGCAGAATTGAAAGTAAGAGGAGAGGTGACCGCCTGCTCAGCGCAGCTGTTGTCCTTGCTGAAGTATTTTTGTGATCATCCAAATGTTGTACTTTCAAAAGATCAAATCTATGAGAAAGTTTGGGGAGTCCCATCATATGGTGATAACAACACTGTCATGGTCCATATTCGAAAGCTGAGAGAAAAGATAGAATTAGACCCAAGTCATCCTGAATATATTGTGACCATCCGTGGCATGGGATATAAATTTATTCCGCATCCTGCGAAGGTTCTCAATTAATTTATGAATTTACGAATAAGACTTTTCTTTCACTTTGTCGGACAAATGTTTATTGTCATTGCCATCCTGTTGATCGGAGATACATTCTCTGAAAATGTATCTATTAAGAAATCCTTCGAAAATATGACCGAAACCGGTTTAACAAAGGCGAATGAAGATACCCTCATGAGCTGGCTTTACTTTAATGAGGATGGAGAAATGGAAGCAGATGATCAGCTCAAACAGGCAGTCAAAAGGCGCGACGGTTGGCTACAAGTCATCGATTCAAAGAAACAAAGTGCCTATAGCTATCATTTGCCGCAAAGTATTCCAACTTCCTATCAAAAGGATGAAATGATTAAGATCTTTGAAACAGGGCAGTTTAAAGATTATAAGATGTACTATTGGCCAATTGAAATGGACCATGAAAGCTATATCGTGCTCTATGGGTTTAAGACGAACAGCACGAAGGTCGCCAACTATTTAAAACAACACGAGAAAGATCTTGCTGCGCTATCTCAATATTCAGAGCAAACAAAAGCATTCTTAAAAAGAATGAATGGATCGGTTCATTTATTTAATGAAGAAGGTAAATATTTAACAGGCATTCGTTCAAAAAATATGTTGAAAAGCAACGTAACAGATATTGAATTGCTGAAGTACCAATCAAAGCCTTGGGAATTTAAAAATGACTTATCCTATATCAAAGTAAATCAGAATCGATATATCATCGTATCAGTGCCCAATAAAGTGTACAGTCCAGATGAACTTTATTATCTTGAGACAGAAGCTTTGAATCAATATAGTACGACGATCATTGCCGGACTTGCACTTGCAGTCATTATTGTGATGACATTATGGTATTCGTATCGCTACGGACTACCAATCTATCATATTATTCGTTGGTTGATTTTTTTATCAAGAAATAAATTGCAGGAGCCAACAAATAGAAAAGGGATTCCAGTTAGCAAAAATAAAAAGGGACGTATTAAACGGGAATACCGATTGTTTGAGGATATCCTAAAAACAATGGATCAGCTCACTCATACGTTAAAAGAAAATGAGGTAAACCGCAAAAAGATTCAAACGACAAGAGAAGAATGGATTGCAGGTTTGTCACATGATTTGAAAACCCCACTTAGTACGATCTATGGGTATGGCCTCATGCTCGAATCGGATCAATATCAATGGTCGAAGGAAGAAGTCATGGAGATGGGACAAGTGATTCGTGAGAAGTCTGAATATATGTCGACCTTAATAGAGGATCTAAATCTCACTTATCGCTTGAAAAATGGTGCATTACCAATTAACCGAAAGCCTATCGATCTTGGAGCATTTTTAGCATCAATTATGGACGAGTTTGCAAGAAGTTCATTTTCTGAAGATCATCCTTCATCCTTTGTAGACGAAACGAATGGCGTTACCTTTGAAATTGATAAAGCTTGGTTTAGAAGAGTGATTGAGAACTTGCTCGCAAATGCCGTGAAGCATAATCAAAAAGGGACACATATTTCTACGATTTTATCTGAAACGAATGAAGAAGTTCAGATCGAATTGAAAGACAATGGCTGCGGAATGGCACAAGAAACGGTGGATCATCTGTTTAATCGTTATTATAGAGGAACAAATACGAATGATCCAACGAATGGAACGGGGCTAGGTCTTGCTATTGCAAAAGAACTCGTCTTGTTGCATGACGGTGATATTCAAGTCGAAAGTGAAATGGATGTAGGAACAACTATTTCGATTATCCTTAAAAAATCACCCCCTGTAAAATAGTGAAAAAGCGATTTTCTTTTTAAAAGGAAGTCGCTTTTTTCTGTTTTCGGATTGAAATTGACAATGTAAACGATTACAATAAAATTGTTAACGTGAACAATATGTATTTAATATATTGGGAGATGGGGGAGTTTGATGAAAGCTTTTTTAGATGATCAGTTTTTATTAAACAGCGAAACGGCGGAGAAGTTATATCATCAGTTTGCTAAAGACCTGCCAATCATTGATTACCACTGTCATTTGAGTCCGAAGGAGATATATGAAAATAAAACATTTCAAAATATCACCGAAGCATGGCTTTACGGCGATCATTACAAATGGCGTGCCATGAGAGCAAATGGCATTCCCGAAACGCACGTAACAGGCGATGCATCAGATCAAGAGAAATTTTTAGCCTGGGCGAAAACCGTCCCAATGACCATAGGAAATCCTCTCTATCATTGGACGCATTTAGAGCTGAGGCGATATTTCGGTGTTTATGAACTTTTGAATGAAGCAAACGCAGACATCATATGGCAGAAAGTGAATGAAAAACTGCAGGGAGAGGGCTTTGGTGCGAGAGACTTTATCTTGAAATCCAATGTTGAAACAGTTGTGACAACAGACGATCCGATTGATTCGTTATCCTATCACCAAAAGTTGCGTGAAGAAGGCTTTTCTGTGCAAGTGTTGCCAGGATTTCGTCCTGATAAGGCTCTTGATATTACGGCTGATTTGTTTATAGATTATGTGCATCAGCTAGCAGAGGTATCCGCGACCCCCATCCATTCATACGAGGATTTTTTGAAAGCACTTCATAAGCGAATTGATTTTTTCCATGAACAAGGATGTTTGATTTCAGATCACGCAATCAATGAGATGGTGTATGAAGAAACGACTGAAGAAGAAGTGGAGATCATTTTTGATAAAAGGTTATCGAATCAACGGTTAACAAAAGAAGAGAGCATCAAATTTAAGACACATACGTTTATTGCATTATGTCGTGCATATTGTGAGCGTGATTGGGCGATGCAGCTTCATATCAATGCGCTTAGAAATAACAATTCAAAAATGCTTGAGCGGCTTGGACCGGATACAGGATATGATGCGATGAATGATGAGGATATTGCGAAACCGCTATGCCGAATCATGGATCAATTAGAGAGAGAACATGCATTAACGAAAACGATTCTCTATTCCTTAAATCCAAGAGATAACGTAGTGATTTCGACATTGGCTGGTAGCTTTCAAGATGGAACAACGCCAGGGAAAATCCAGCATGGGACTGCTTGGTGGTTCAATGATACGAAGCAGGGAATGACAGAACAGATGATGGCCCTATCAAGTATCGGATTAATTAGTCGCTTCATTGGCATGCTGACGGATTCACGGAGTTTTCTATCGTATACGAGACATGAGTATTTTAGAAGATTGCTTTGTGACATCATAGGAGAGTGGGTCGAAAAAGGTGAAGTGCCAAATGACCTTTCCTTGTTAGGGGACATTGTCAAAGGGATTAGTTATGAAAATGCCAAACAGTACTTTCAATTTGAGCGAGCAGGCCAACAAAACCAGAAAAGGATCAACACTTGAAGAAAAAGACAAAAAATGAAAACGTTTTTATGGTAAGATGATGGTAAAAAATCATAAGAGGCGGAATTAGCATGACAGTCACAATTAAAGATATAGCAAAATTGGCAAATGTCTCTCATACCACGGTATCAAGGGCTTTAAATAATAGTCCTTTTATTAAAGAGAAAACAAGACAGAAAATCTTGTCGATTGCAAAGCAACTGAATTATTCTCCGAATGTTCATGCCAGAGGCCTTGTGTCACAAAAATCATTTACGATTGGGCTATTTTTTACGAGCTTAACGGAAGGTACATCCTCAAGCTTCTTCGTTGATGCGCTAAAGGGTGTCAATCGTGTGATGACGGAGCACTATAATATGTTTGTAAGAGGGATTGACGATTTTCAAGATTACACAACGATTCATAAACAGCGATATGACGGCATTTTGCTTATGAGTCAAAGCGAGCACGACGAAGCCTTTATCCATCATGTGAAAAACCAAGGCATACCGATCATTGTGCTCAACCGTCGTGTAGAAAGTGAAGAAGTGATGAATATATTAGCTGATGATAGTCAAGGTGCATATCAAGCTGCCCACTTTTTCATTCAGCAAGGCCATAAGGAAATTGCCATGATAGAGGGAAAAGAAGGCTTTAAATCGACTCAGGAAAGAAAAGCTGGTTTCCTGCAAGCGTTAATTGATCATCACGTGCCAATGAAAAAAGAATATATGATCAAAGGCGACTATCACATGAAAAGCGGCTTTGAATCAATGGGAGCCTTACTTGCACTTGAACACCCACCAACAGCGCTATTTTGCTCAAATGATGATATGGCCATTGGTGCGATTAATGCTTTATATGCGAAAGGAAAAACATGTCCAGATGATATGTCCATTATCGGCTTTGACGATATCGCATTTTCATCGTATACGACTCCTGCGCTCACAACAGTGAAAAAGCCTATTGAAAAAATGTGTGCGCTTGGAGCAGAAGCTCTTTTTTCAGTCATGAATGGAGAAAAGAAAGAAGAACATCCGCAAAAAGTGTACGTCCACACAGAATTGATGATGAGGGATTCAGTCAAAAAGGTGCATTAATCAGCACCTTTTGACATGAAATGTTCACGTGTGCAATCGATGAAGGAGGGGAAACTGTTTGAAACGATTATCCAAAACTGTCTACCCGACGGCCAACTACCCGGAAACCATTCTCCAAATTGGTGAAGGGAATTTTATGCGCGGTTTTATCAATTGGCAAATCCAGAAATTGAATGACACCACTTCATTTAAAGGGAGGGCGGTTGTTGTTCCTCCTCGTAAGGGCTCTGTCAGTACTTTAAATGAGCAGGATGGCTTGTACACATTATGTATACAAGGCTTTCATGATCAGAAGGAAATCAATGAACGGATGATCATTCAATCCATCAGTAGAGGAATCAGTACCTATACGGATTATGAAAGATTTCTCCATGTGGCAGAGAATCCTGATCTGCGCTTTGTGTTTTCAAATACGACGGAGGCGGGGTTGACGTATAGACATGAGGATCGACTGGAGGACCGACCTCAGGTGAGTTTTCCGGGAAAGCTGACAGCCTTTTTGTATCACAGGTTTAAGACATTTTCTGGAGATCATACGAAGGGACTCATTATCCTTCCTTGTGAATTGGTAGAACAAAACGGGAAGCGCTTAAGGGAGTATATCATCCGTATGGCAAACGAATGGAATCTTCCACGTTCCTTTTTGACATGGGTCAACGAGGCCAACACGTTCTGTCATACGCTTGTTGATCGGATTGTACCGGGGTTTTCTAAGGAAACGGCGGAAGTGGTACAAAAAGAGGACGGTTATCTAGATGAACTACTTGTGACAGCGGAATATTATCATCTGTTTGTGATTGAAGCACCTTCCTTTGTACGACAAGAGCTCCCCTTTCAAGAGGCAGGGTTAAATGTACTGTTTGTCGATGATATTTCACCTTATCGAACAAGAAAGGTACGTATTCTAAATGGCGCACATACAGCGATGGTGCCGATTGCGATCTTATGTGGATTGGAGACAGTAAACGAGGCGGTAAATGATGCGCTTGTTGGTCCATTTATTCGAAGCATGTTGGAGGAAGAAGTACTGCCGGGGGTTCCGCTTCCTGATGAGGAATTATATCTTTACACACAATCTGTTTGGGATCGATTTTGTAATCCGTTTGTAAAGCATCAATTGATGGATATTGCCTTAAATGGCATATCGAAATTCCAGACTCGCTTACTCCCCTCGTTGTTGGATTACGTTGCACTAAAAAAACAACTGCCGATCAAGCTCGTATTTTCACTTAGCAGTCTGATCTATTTTTACAAAGAATGTGAGGAAGCGATAAAAGATGATGAGACGGTGATGGCTTTGATGAAGGCCGCATGGGAGAAAAATCAATCCTATGAATTAATGGCATCTAGTATTCTATCAAACAAGCAAATGTGGGGAGAAGATTTAACGCAAATAGAGGGCTTACGTGATGCAGTTGTCGATCAGCTTACTTTCATACATGAACATGGGATGAGAGCAGCTGTTCATCGTATGTTGCACCATCAATTTGAAAGTCAGGGGGAAAAAGCATGAAAGAGTTTATTGTGATTCACCCTTCAGACAATGTGGGCATTGCGTTAAATGTGATAGAGCAAGGGACGAAGCTTGTGCATGGCAGTCATACAGTTGTGTTGAAAGAAACCGTCGCAAAAGGTCATAAATTTGCATTCGTTGATATCGGGCAAAATGACAATGTCATCAAATACGGATACCCGATTGGCCACACGACTTCGCCAATATTAGCTGGAGAATGGGTGCACACACATAATATGAAAACCAATCTATCAGGAAAACTTGATTACGAATATCGCCCTTCTTTTACGGAAAATCGTTATGAAAAAACGACTCTCACATTTAAAGGCTATAAAAGAAAAAATGGAGCGTGTGGAATACGAAATGAGCTTTGGATCGTGCCGACAGTCGGGTGCGTCAATGGCATCGCCGACCAAATCATTCAAATTTTCACCTCTGAAATGGGCGGGAACATTCACCCTTTTGAAACGGCTCTCGTGTTAAAACATAACTATGGATGCTCACAACTTGGGGATGATCATGAGAATACAAAGACCATTTTGCAAAATGCCGTGAAGCATCCGAATGCTGGAGGCGTACTTGTCTTAGGACTTGGATGCGAAAATAACGATATAGAGGATTTCAAATCTACACTCGGTGATTATGACAAAGAGAGGGTCAAATTTTTAAGAAGCCAAGAAGTCGGTGATGAAATTGATGCAGGTGTCGCTTACCTTAAGGAGATTTATGAAGCGGCTAAAGGGGATCAGCGAGAAGAGATCCCGTTATCTGAACTGAAAATCGGTCTGAAGTGTGGCGGATCAGATGGGTTTTCTGGCATTACGGCAAATCCTCTTTTAGGAAGACTGTCTGATTTTATTGTAGCCCAAGGGGGAACAACGGTTTTAACAGAAGTACCAGAAATGTTTGGTGCTGAAACCATTTTAATGGAGAGAGCAGAATCAGAAGAAATCTTCGACAATATTGTACAAATGATTAATGATTTTAAACAGTACTTTCTTGATCATAGACAACCAGTGTATGAAAATCCTTCCCCGGGAAATAAAGCAGGTGGAATTTCGACATTAGAAGATAAATCTCTTGGATGTACACAAAAAGCAGGTACTTCTGACATTAAAGATGTGTTGAAATATGGGGAACTCCTCAAACGAAAAGGGCTGAATCTTTTAAGTGCACCAGGGAATGATTTGGTTGCTTCATCGGCTCTTGCTGCTTCAGGTTGTCAGTTAGTACTTTTTACAACAGGCAGAGGAACCCCATTCGGTACGTTTGTTCCTACAATGAAGATATCGACCAACACTGCTTTATATGAGACGAAAAAACACTGGATTGATTTTAATGCTGGAGAACTGCTAGAAGATGTTCCAGAAGATGTCGTGTTGGAATCTTTTATTTCAACTGTCATTGAAGTGGCGAGCGGCAAACAATTAAATCATGAGAAAAACAATTTTAGAGAGCTGGCAATTTTTAAAACAGGTGTCACCCTATAGGTGGAGAGGGGGAAGGAAATGACAAAGAAACAAATGACAGACAAAATAAATGATGAGATTGATGACATTTTACAACAGATGAAAGCACCGGTCTTTCCAGATCGTGAATTTAATGTCACGCAATATGGTGCAGATCCTCAAGGGAAAGAGCTTTCTACAAAAGCGATTCAGACCGCAATTGATGATGCACACCGCCTGAAAGGGGGACGTGTGCACATTCCAAGTGGAACATTTTTAACAGGTGCCCTTGAATTAAAAAGCAACGTAGAGCTTCATGTACATGAGGACGCGTATGTTAAGTTTAGCCAAGAACCAGCTCATTATCTTCCACTCGTTCTCACAAGGTATGAAGGCATCGAATTATATAATTATTCTCCACTCATTTATGCACACCATGCAGAAAATATGGCCATCACAGGTGCTGGAACACTGGATGGAAGCGGGGATGAACATCATTGGTGGCCTTGGAAATATGGAACGAACGGCCAGCCCTCACAGGAGAGAGATCGCGAGCTTCTCTTTGACATGGCAGAAAAGCGGATCCCTGTGAAAGAAAGAATATTTGGAGAAGGTCATTATTTAAGATCGAGCTTTATCCAGCCATACGAGTGTCGCAATGTACTGATTGAAGGCGTCACCGTGAAGGATTCACCAATGTGGCAAATTCACCCTGTACTAAGTGAGAATGTGATCATTCGCCAAGTCAATGTGATAGGCCATGGTCCTAACACAGATGGGGTAAATCCAGAATCTTGTCGGAATGTGCTCATTGAAGAGTGTTATTTTGATAATGGAGATGATTGTATTGCCATTAAATCGGGCAGAAATGAAGACGGCCGAAGAATCGGTGTTCCTTCTGAAAACATTGTCATTCGTAAAAATGAAATGCGCGATGGCCATGGCGGGGTGACGATTGGCAGTGAAATTTCTGGCGGGGTCAGATATGTCTATGCAGAGGATAATCTAATGGACAGTCCGAACCTTGACCGGGCACTGCGTATCAAAACCAACTCTGTCAGGGGCGGAACCATTGAACATATTTATTTTAAAAACAATACGATCAAAAGCTTAAAGCATGAGGTGGTCTGTATCGACATGATGTATGAGGAAGGGGATGCTGGTCCACATCGTCCAGTTGTCCGTCATATTGAAATAGAGGGGTTAAGAAGTAAGGGCGGACGTTATGGCGTGAAGATTGAAGCATACGCGCATTCCCCAGTCACTCATTTTAAAATGAAGGATTGTGTCATCGATGATGTCACGTATCCGCTCTCTCTAAAGCATGCAGTATCTCCTTTTTTTCAGAAAGTCATCGTAAATGGAGAAGAAATGAATCAATGAAAACAGCCTTTTAAGGGCTGTTTTTTCTATTTTAGGCACAGAAAATCCTCTTTTGGGCATCACATATACAACCTATCTACACTGTAGTATAATATTTCCGAAATTAGAAAAGAATTGACGAAGGATGTTTCGTCAACATGACATAATGCAGGGGGTTCATTCATGAAGAAGTTAACAGCCATTTGGCTATCAGTATTACTTGTGGTGGGTGTTTTAGCAGGTTGTGCAGGAGCGGAGACGGAGCAAAAAGCAGCAGGTTCACAAAACAAAGAAACAACGACTGCCGCTTTCCCTGTATCGATTCAAGATGCAACTGGTCAAACTGTCGAAATCAAGGAACAGCCGAAACGGATTGTTTCCTTAATCCCGAGTAATACAGAGATTGTTTACGCACTTGGACTTGGAGATAAAATGGTCGGGAGATCCGATGTTGACAATTATCCAAAGGAAGTAGAAAAAGTAGAAAAGGTTGGCGGAGTGACATTGAATGTGGAGAAAATTATCTCCTTAAAACCTGACCTTGTGTTAGCACATGCATCCCAACTAGGCTCAAAAGAAGGCTTTAAACAACTTGAAGACGCAGGGGTTCAAGTACTGACAGTGAATGATGCGACTTCCTTCAAGGACGTCTACGAGTCAATCAATATGATTGGTGAAGCAACTGGCGCGAAAGAGGCATCTGTGAAGATAGTAGACAGCATGAAGTCAAAGCTGAATGACATTAGGAAACAGGCAGAGACCATTTCAAAAGATCAAGAAAAAACAGTTTTCGTAGAAGTGTCAGGTGCACCAGAAATTTATACAACGGGTCAAGATACATTTATGGATGAAATGATTTCAGTCATCCGCGCAAAAAATGCAGCAGGTGACCAAACCGGCTGGGTACAAATAACAGAAGAATCACTGATCAAACAGGACCCAGACATTATTATGACGATTGATGGGGCTAGTTTAGCTGATCTGGAAAAAAGAGATGGCTGGAATGCAATGAAGGCAGTAAAAGAAAAACAAGTCTTTCAATTGAATACGGATCTCGCATCAAGACCGGGACCGCGATTGATTGAAGGAGTCGAGGCTCTTGCGAAAAGTGTTTACCCTGACACGTTCAAATAAATATCTTGTGACATATACGTTTAGTAGTCTTCTTTTGATCGTGTGCATCGGGATGGGGATCTCTTTTGGCAGTCTAGGGATCCCGATTTCTTCTATTATCCGGATATTTATGTATGAACTGTTTGGTGTGCAGATTGGCACCATTGATACCATAGATCACAATATTATGATGAATATTCGTCTTCCGAGAGTTGTGTTAGCGGCATTAGTTGGCGCAGCATTAGCGTTATCGGGTGCGGCTTTTCAAGGCTTGCTTAAAAATCCCCTCGCCGATCCATATACACTTGGCGTATCCCAAGGCGCATCGGTTGGCGCAGTGGCAACGTTGTTTTTTAGTTTGCAGATTCCGATGTTCGGCAGTTATACACTGCCTTTTTTCAGTATGTCAACGGCACTTGTGACGCTATGTCTCGTCCTCTTTTTTGCGAGACTTGTTCATCGCGGAATGAGCATTTCTTCTTTAATCTTAACAGGTGTGATTTTCAGCTCCTTTTTAGGTGCACTGATTTCATTAATGATTGCTTTGACAGGTGATGATTTAAGAGAGATTATTCATTGGCTTCTTGGAAGTGTGGGAATGAGAGGTTGGCATTATATCGCGCTATTCATTCCATTCTTTCTGATTGGTACCTTTGCTCTAATGGTCATGGGGAAAGATTTGAACGTACTGACGTATGGAGAAGAGAAGGCAAAGCTGCTAGGGGTACATGTCAAAAGGAGCAAATATGTGATACTTCTCGCCGGTTCTATCCTAACGGGTAGTGCAGTGGCGGTGTCGGGAACAATTGGTTTTGTTGGACTTGTGATTCCACATTTTATCCGGCTTTTAGCCATCACAGATCATCGTCACCTTCTCCCATTATCGATGCTGAACGGAGCTTCCTTTCTCGTGTTAGCAGACGTCATCTCCCGTACCGTGATTGAACCGACAGAATTGCCTATTGGTATCATTACGGCGTTAATTGGTGCACCCGTATTTGGATTGATCCTCATCCGGAGATACAGAGGGGGAAGGCACATATGATTCAAGTGAAAGAAGTCAGAGGCGGATATGGTAACAAAAAGGTCATTGATGGTGTCAGCTTTGAGATCAAGCAAGGAGAATTTGTCGGGATCCTCGGACCGAATGGAAGTGGAAAGACGACGTTGCTGAAGATGATAGCAGGGATCATGCCACCAGAAAGTGGTCAAGTATGCCTCGACAAGCAGCCCATTCAATCCTACGGGGCAAAGGCACTTGCACAAAAGCTCGCTGTATTACCGCAGAAAACCGAACAAGCCTTTTCTTTTACAGTGGAAGAAACCGTACAATTTGGCCGATATCCTTATCAAAAAGGGTGGCTGCAATCGATCACGAAAGAAGATATGGACATCGTACATCAAGTCATGGAACAAACAGATATCATTCAGTTCAAGGACCAATCCATCCATGAATTAAGTGGAGGAGAGCAACAACGGGTGTATTTGGCACAGGCATTGGCTCAGCAGCCGGAATATTTATTACTAGATGAGCCAACGAGTTTTCTTGATTTAGCTTATCAAAAACATTTACTTGATCTCATCAAACAAGAAACCTACTCTTCTAAGTTAGCAGTCATTGGCGTGTTCCATGATGTCAACATTGCTAGTCTGTATTGTGATCGACTGCTTTTGCTTCACGAAGGAAAGACTGAGATGTTAGGTTCCCCAGAACGTGTGCTGACCACCGATCGCATTCATCGTGTATATGAAACGAATGTCACTTCACTCCAACACCCATTTCGTGCAAATCCTCAATTCATCATTGAGCCTGCGGTAAGTTCAATCGAACTAGATCAGCAGGCATTGTCAATAGCATGGAAAATGAACGGACAGGATGGGATGACGCTTTGTATGAATCAGCCTCTTAGAATACTCTCTTCACATAGCGATAATGGAGGATTCTATTGGAAAAGGTCACTTGGAACGGGGAGTATGGCGCTTCGAACGACGAGTGAACAAACGGATGGTCATGAAGATATGTTGTTTATGTTTCAATCTGACAGCCCAAAACAATACGCAACCGAAGAAGATGATCACTTTGCTCTTTATGGCATGTGTAGCGAAGAAGAGCTGACAGTTTGGCTTGTAATGAAACGGTCTTTATCAGACGGCACAATGATTCAGCTCATGGGACAATTGATGTATTTCATACAACTCCAGACGAATATGACGATTCAACATCTTTGTGTGATTTCTACTAAAGAGAAAGAGAGTGGGCATGGCGCCCTTTGGGAAAAACACTTACAACAGAAGATTCGTCAACTCCTTGCTACATTGGATGTCATAAAAAAGTGAACATACCGGATTGCTTTTTGGATAAAGATAGATCTTGAAGAAGATTTGTAGATTCATCCATGATGAAATCAAGACGACGAAAAGGGGGAAGCCCGATGAAACTGTATACAAAAACAGGCGATCAAGGTCAAACAGGACTGATTGGCGGAAGAGCCGATAAGGATGACATCAGAGTAGAGGCATATGGTACGCTGGATGAAGCCAATAGCTTCATTGGTCTGGCACATGCGAATTTAAGGCAGTATGGTGAGTTATTTCAAGATGTGCTGTCAGAACTGATCGTAATTCAGCATGAACTGTTTGACTGTGGGGGTGATTTAGCCACAATCACGCCTGGAAAAGAAGCGAAATTAACGAAAGAATCTGTGGAGATGCTAGAAAAGAGAATGGATGTGTACGTGTCAGAAGCTGCCCCACTCACCAAATTCATTTTGCCTGGCGGGATGGAAGGTGCTTCGTTATTACATGTCGCACGAACGGTCGTCAGAAGGGCCGAACGGCAGATTGTCACGTTAGCGAAAGAGGCAGAGATTCCTCCAGTGACGCTGACGTATGTAAATCGTCTATCCGATTATTTATTTGCAGCTGCACGTGTTATCAATCATCGACTAGATGAGGCAGATGTTGAATATGAACGCAGCGCGCATGTGTTTCGTTCTAAATAAGAGAGACACTCTTCGTAAAGAAGAGTGTACAGCGTGTAGACAAACCCTCGCATTCGTTGTCAGGCCTGTGCGCTGGTGCTCACGAATGTTTCATTCGCTCCGCTCCAGTGCTCGTCCTTCCTAGACTTCAAGGGTTTTCAATCACGCTGAATTGAAGACAAAGGACTAAAAAATTTTAGCCCATTGTCAACAATCTAGACACTCTTCGTAAAGAAGAGTGTTTTTTTATAGATTCAACGTGTCAGTCTGAGCGAAGTTACGACTCTGGTCGCAATCAAAGATCCATCTACGACACGTTTTGCCGCGTCTTTTTTTTGATTATAGTAAAAGCAAGGAGCAAGAAAGGAGGCGTATCAGGTGAATACAACAAGTAAAACAATCATCGGTTCGATTCTCATGTTGATCGGTTTGTCCATCTTCTTTGGCGGTTCATTTGGTGGACTGATCCCAAGTCTCATTGGGGCGTGGCTCATTTATTTAGGTATCACTAAGTATGATAAAGGCAATAAAACCGTCGGTGTCATCTTGGCTGTCATTGGTGTGTTGCTCATTGTGCAGGCTATCCCATTTTTAATGGGCATTGCTTTCGCAGTGGCACTTCTCTATTTCGGCTGGCAGCTGCTCGGTAGTGATACAACAAAAGACGCTTCACACACAACCTATACGGAGTCAGAAACAGTCCCGAACATGGAAGAACCCATTCGGACGTCATTTGATCAAGAGTGGGAACATTTCTTGAAGAAAAAATAAAAGGAGGAATAACAAATGGTCTTAAGAAGAGTAAGAGATATGTTTGTGGCAACGGTAAATGAAGGATTAGATAAATTGGAGAACCCACGTGTGATGCTGAATCAATATGTACGAGATATGGAAGGGGATATTGCCAAAGCGAAACATGCCATTATCAAACAGCAAACGATTCAGCAAGGCTTTTTAAGAAAGGCTGAGGAAGCAGAAGCATTTGCAGGTAAGCGGAAGAAACAAGCAGAGCTAGCTTTTCATGCAGGAGAGGAAGAGTTGTCAAAAAAAGCACTCACAGAAATGAAGTACTTTGAAGAGAAGCATAAAGAACATCAGGGCGCTTATCAACAATCTGTGACACAAATGACTGAACTGAAAGAGCAATTACAGCATTTAGAAACGAAGCTCCGTGATATTAAAGACAAAAAGCAGGCACTCATTGCTAGAGCCAATGCGGCACAGGCAAAACAACATATGAATGAATCAATCAATAAAGTCGATAGTGAAAGTGCGTATAAGGAATTTCTACGGATGGAACATCGTATCGAAGAAATGGAAACAAAAGCCAGCGGCTATGGACAATTTGCAGATCAAGGTGCCTATGCACATCTTGATTACGCAGATGAAGTTGAAAAAGAATTTCAGAAGCTCAAACGACAAAAGGAACCTGAGCAGCAAGCAAACTAAGAGAAATGTGTCAAATCGGGAGAAAAGCATGTTTTTTCTTCCGATATTTGATTTCTTTCTGTTTCGCTTTTCCTTATAATAAAAAGGTCATAGAATAAAGGGATGGTATCAATGAAACGATTAATCGGTCTAATTTGTATAATTGTAGGTGTTTCTCTATTCATTGGAATGCTATTTAAAAATGGAGATCTCTTTCATTTGAGTTTCTCTCGTGAAAAAGCAGTCACATCAGCTTCAGCGAAGAGCGATGAAATAGATCAATTGGATGTCTCTCTATCTCGATTTCGGGTGAAGGTAGAGCCAGAGGACCGTTCGGATATTTCCGTATCAGTTGTCAATGGAAATGGAAAAATGTATGCAGAGCAAACAGGCAGTACATTCAAAATCCGTGCCGAAAATAAAGGGTTCTTGTTTTTTTCTAAATTTGAAAAAGGGGAGCTCTTAATTAAAATCCCAACAGATTATCATAAAAATGTAAAGATTACTGGTGGAAGTGGTGTCACAGAAGTCGATGGTGAAAAGAAGCTATCACTTCAAGAAGTGGAACTTAAGTCAACAAGCGGGCGTCTGACAGCGGAGAATTTTTCTGCGGAGCGCGTTGAGATCAAAGCGACTTCTGGCAGACTTGCTGTGTCTCATATTAAGGCAAAAGATAGTGACATCAGTGCGACATCTGGGCGTGCGGATATTGAAAATGTCAGTGGACAGCTCCAGTTGGGGATGACAAGTGGCAGGCTTAATGCCAGCTTTGATACAATTGATGCGCCTGTCTCATTTCGAATGACATCAGGTCGTGCAAAGATGAACTTGCCGGATGAGGGAGACTTCACCGTCCAAGCAAAAAAGACAAGTGGAAATATTGATTATTCATACAACTTCCATCATGTAGAGAATGAAGGCAAAAGCTTTACTGGTACTAGAGGAAAAGGAACACACTTAGTCGATATTGAGGTGACAAGTGGGAACGTGAAACTACGCTAGTAAACTGAATAAAGGGAGGAGGCGAGTCAACTGCGTTTTTCAAGAAATCAAATTTTAGGTATCATTGTTGTGATTTTTGGTATCAATCTTTTTCTCAATATCATCGGGATCGGAAGTGACCTCTTCTGGCCAGTGTTTTTTGCGCTTGCTGGTTATTGGTTGCATTCACGATCCAAAGGTTGGCTCGGTTCAATTTCTTATATTTTTGCCGGCTTCCTGTTCTTGAAGTTTTTATTAGATATCACGTTTAGTTTAACAGGATATTTATTTGCTGCCTTTCTGATCTATGCTGGCTATCGATTATTGAAAAACAAACCGATCTTTGATGTCGATAAAAAGGAATCACCAGAGGAGAACGAGCCTTCATTGAAAGTAAATCTTGAAAAAGAAGGCGATCAAAGGAAAACGAAAAGTCAGTCAAAACCGCGCAAAGAGCACGACTTTTTTATTGGTGAAGTCAGATTAATGAAAAAGCCGTTTCAGCTAGGTGATTTGACCATTTCAGGGTTTATTGGGGATGTCAAAATTGATTTATCAAAGGCAATCATCGCAGAAGAAGAAAGCACCATTGTCATTAGCGGACTCATTGGCGATGTCGACATTTATGTGCCGCAAGATATCGAGGTATGTGTCAGTGCATCTGCCGCCATTGGTGATTTGAAAATCATTGATGAAAAAAGAAGTGGATTAGGTAGTAAAATGTATGTGATGACCAATGATTATGAAGTAAGTAAACGAAAAGTGAAAATTTCAATCTCTCTACTCATTGGTGATATCGATGTGAGGTACCTATGAAGAGACTGCATTTAGGCATCCAGTGGCAATCTGTCCGGCTCGCAGTCGGCGTCGCACTTGGAGCCCTTATCGTAACGACTCTACCATTGGTGTTCTATTATCAACTTGACCCGCTCATTTTGCTCTCTTCGCGCTGGTTCGGTATCCCGTTTGTTTGTATTTTGCTCATCATTAGTGTCACGATTGGTGTTTCAGCAGGCTATGTGTTCGGCTATCAGCATAAAAAGCGGCTTGATCAGCTCGTTGAATCTATTTTAAAGTTTGAAAACGGGAATTTTTCATATAGGCTACCATCTCTTGGTGATGACGAGATAGGCTTAGCTGCCGATCAGTTAAATGAAATGGCAAAGCGGGTTGAAATGCAAGTAGCCTCTTTACAGAAGCTCTCGAATGAGCGGGCGGAATGGCAAGTTCAAATGAAGAAATCCGTTGTTTCAGAAGAGCGTCAGCGTTTGGCACGTGACCTGCATGATGCGGTCAGTCAGCAGTTATTTGCGATCTCTATGATGACGTCTGCTATTCTAGAAGGAATGAAGGAAAAGGACGAAAAGATTCTAAAGCAAATGAGTCTTGTCGAACGAATGGCGGGCGATGCACAAAATGAGATGCGCGCCTTACTTCTGCATTTAAGACCGATTACCCTTGAAGGAAAAGACTTGAAAAAAGGGTTAATTGAACTTCTTAATGAATTTCAGGCAAAGCAACCAATTGATATTGATTGGGAAATTGAAGACGATGTTCCTTTATCTAAAGGGGTGGAAGATCACTTGTTCCGCATTGTCCAAGAAGCCCTTTCAAATGTGTTTCGGCATGCCAAGGCTACAAAGGTGACAGTCCGTCTGCTTATTCGAAATCGTCAAGTGCAGCTGAAGATTATCGACAACGGCATTGGCTTTCAGATGGATGATGTGAAGGCTTCCTCCTATGGGCTTGAATCGATTAGAGAAAGAACAAGCGAAGTAGGCGGTGTGGCAGAGATTATGTCATTTGAGGGAAAAGGAACGCAAATTGATGTAAAGGTTCCTATTTTTGTTGAAGGAAAAGGAGAGAGCGTTTGATGATCCGAGTGCTATTAATTGACGATCACGAAATGGTGAGGATGGGGCTTGCTGCCTTTTTGGAGTCGCAGCCTGATATTGAAGTCATCGGTGAAGCGTCAGATGGACAAAAAGGTGTAGAATTAGCCATTGACTTAAAACCAGACGTCATTTTAATGGATTTGGTGATGGAAGGAATGGACGGTATCGAAGCGACCAAGCAAATTTGTCAAAACATTCAGGATGCCAAGATTATCGTCCTGACTAGCTTTATTGACGATGATAAAGTCTATCCAGTCATAGAAGCTGGTGCTTTGAGTTATTTATTAAAAACATCGAAGGCAGGAGAAATTGCTGATGCCATTCGATCTGCAAATGTTGGCGAACCACGCCTTGAGTCGAAAGTGGCGGGGAAAGTCATGAATAAACTTAGGCATTCATCCAATGGATCGATCCTTCACGATTCATTAACAGCCAGAGAAATGGAAATATTGAAGCTGATTGCAGATGGGAAATCGAATAAAGTGATTGCCGAGGAATTATTTATTACGATTAAAACCGTAAAAACGCATATCACCAATATTTTATCAAAGCTACATGTGGAAGACCGTACACAAGCGGCAGTTTACGCACATCGCCATAAGCTCATCAATTGAAAAAACAGCTTTCGTTTGAAAGCTGTTAGAACAGACGGAATTAGTCATTTTGTCCCGTTGTGGGACGCTCGGAAAGTTGATGGAGTTCAGGAACCGGGAAAGCTTCCTGCTCCAGGGCCGATTTGGTTTCTAGGGTATTCTTCATCTCGGATAATAGCTTTACGCTCTCCTTTGCCAATGCTGCTTTTTTCTCCTGCAAATTCATGATGTGTGATAATCCTAGGAATAGACCGCCTCCAATGAGAAGGAGCGCAGGGGTTTGTCCATAATAAATCACAATCAGTAAAGTGCTTGAAAAGCTGTCGGCTTCAATGAAGAAATCTTCTTTTGATTGTAAGAATGCAACGATTAGCAGAAGGATTCCTAATATCAAAAATAGAATGCCGGCCGATTGTAAAGCTCGTTTCATGATTGACACCCTTTTTTTCTTACCATTTTAACATACTCTATTGCGATTGTGTTGCGCCCTTAGTCCCGAAGTCACGAATTTTTACTTGGGCCTTGTAATGGATGTCAGATTCACTGAAAACTTCGTCCCAGTGCTTTGCTTCTTTACTGAATTCCTTCGGATACGCAATACTCGCTTGTTGATAAAATTCACAAATATCGGCTTTGATTTCTTGCTGTAAAACTTGAATGAAATGCTTCACTTGGTTCTCTATTTTTCGTTCAACCATTTCCTCGATTTTACGAATATATTTCTCATCAAATGAATTCTCATGTTCATTCCAATCCTCCGACAGTCTTCCGTCCATTTTGACCGAGACATCAAATGTATATCGTCCGCTTTTTGATCTTTTTGTCTCTACCTTATGTTTTAATCTGAAAATCTCAAATGCATATGTTGTTTGATGATGATTAACCTCAACAAGTCCCCCTTTGACATTCCCTGTTAACAGGTTGTATGACTGCACCGCTTTTGCGGAAATATCGGTTAAAAAGCGTTTGTCCTTAATAATAGATGCACCATCTATGGCTAAATTTCCTTGAATGACATTTGCTTTTGGAACGACGAATGACACATTGTTCTGAATCGCAGATGACACATCCCCTAATGAAACGGAATGAAGCATACTAATGGTCGTTTTTGTATTCTCTGCAAGATCATATAAAACACTAGATGCTGGCTGTCCGTCACTACTAATCTTCAGCAATTCTCCAGGCTTTTCAGAGGCCGTATACACAAGACTGCCTCTACGCGTTTCATTGTCTCGAATAAACTGGTTAATGACCATATCAAAGTCATAATCCTTTAGGAGTTCTTCGGAAAATAAATACACACGCAGCTGCTGTGAATAGATTTTTTGGCTTTTCAAAAAAGTTGACCGAAAGATTTGATGCATCGAATTGCCACTCGTTTCGATGATCTTAGTCGGGTCTTGTACGCTAGCTTCTTGACTAATTTTTTGAGGAACCAATACTTGCATAGATAATTTCAATTTATGATCTGCATCACCTTTATCAACAGCAAAGCCAATCGCAATGTTTAAATTCTCTATGTTTGTACTATCCCAACACCCACACAAGAGGACGAGAGCCAATAGAGAGAAGGCGATTTTCTTTTTCATGCGGCTTTCCGCCTCCTTTTTAAAAGAACAATGGCAAACAATAAGAAGGGGAGAATCCCGAATAATAGGAAGTACAGTTTGTCTATGTATAACATATAGTCTCGGACAATATTGACATCCTTAGGGAGTATCGCTGCTACATACATGATGATCGTGAGCAGCGTCAGAACTACTTTCTTAGGGAACTTGGTCAGCTTGGAGGCGCCCACTGCTGCAAAGAAAGTGTATGCAACAAAACTGGTGTACAGTTGGACAAGCCATACGATCAGTAAAATAGATTCAATCCGTTCAATAAAAATTCCGTGAATATCAAATGACTGAAACAAGGATATTGTTGGCCACGTTAACGTGGCGGTTTCTTTCACGGTGAGTGCACCTATGACAAGCACATAGGTGGAAATATAAACGATAACAGCAATCAAAAAGCCCAATGTACTGTATGTGAATGTGTGCTTTTTGCTTTTGAGATAGGCAGGTAAGAAAAAGATGATTTCAATCCCAACAAATGAAATGGTCAAGACATTGAGTGGCTTTAAGACTGGTGCGAAGCCTTGCCCTAAAACGGGTCTTAAGTTATTGAGATCAAACACTTGCAAACTGAGTAAATAGGCGATGAAGAATATCACGAGCGTCACGATGAGAAAAAACGGAAATAACCTTGCGATATCACCAATGCCTCCCATGACAAGATAAACTCCAACCAAAATAAAGCTAAGTGTCGTTACACTGACTGGGGTGTTTTGAAGGAGGAAAAACTTAACCATTTCTGACATCGAGCGGACTTGATAGGTAGCGACGCCTAAGAAATAAAGGGTGATGATCAGATTTATTGCAGAGCCTAACCATTTACCTAATGCCTCCTCTGTAAAATCAAAGTAAGAAGAAAAGTGAGTCTTTTTCATCATGAGGACAATGAAACAAATGAACACGATATAAATCGCGCTCATTAGGATAAGTGTGATCCAACCGTCGGGTGTATCACTTATTTGTGCCATCGTTCTTGGCAGAATGAGCATACTTGCCCCAAGTATTGCATTTGAAATGATGGCAGTTGCTTGGTAGCTTGTGATGGTTCCCTTATGATTGACCATGTCGCTCTCCTTTCTTTTGATTTTTCAAAGGCAATCTAATGATGGAATTGTCTTCATTTTTATAACTAAAGATAAATGAAGGTGAAAAAAACGGTATGCCAAAACTTTTTTGTCTCGTCAAATGTGTGAGCAGAACAAGCATAAACAAGACAAGCCCATATAACCCAAAAGTGGCCGCAGCAAACATCGACACAAAGCGAAGCACACGAAACGACATTCCCAATTCATATTGAGGAACGGTAAAGGAAGCAAGGGCAATGACACTGACGATGATTACCATGACCGAACTCACGATATGCGCTTGAACAGCAGCCTGCCCAATGACAACGCCCCCTACAAGCCCAATGGTTTGTCCGATTGGTTTGGGCAGTCTAAAACCGGCTTCCCTTAATAGCTCAATGGTGGTCTCCATAATCAGTGCCTCTACAATCGGGGAGAAAGGGAGGTTCTCTCTTGTACTTGAAATGGTTATAGCCAATGTTGTTGGCAATAACCCTTGGTGGAAAGAGACAAGCGCAATATAGAAGGCTGATAAAAACAATGTAATGAAGATGGAAGAAAAGCGTAGCATTCGAACGAGTGAGGCTGAAATCCATCTTTCATAATAATCATCAGGTGATTGCATGATCGTAGCTAGAGAAGCAGGGACAATTAAAACAAAAGGAGAATTCTCAACAAAAATAGCTACACGCCCATTATTTAAAGCTGATGAAACTTTGTCAGGTCGCTCTGTATTTTGTATTTGTGGAAAAGGAGAATACACATTATCTTCAATGAGCTCCTGAAGCACACCTGAGTCCTGCAAATCATCGATCGTGACTTGCTTCAGTCGTCTTTTCAGCTCCTTTAAAACCGATGTTGAAGCCATACCGTCAATGTACATGACAGTGACTTTGATCAATTTCTGCTTTCCGATTTTCATGTCCACTGTTTTCAGTTGAGGGTTCTTTAGACGCTGCCTGACTAATGCCAAGTTCGTATCAATGTCTTCTATGAAAGCAATCTTGGGCCCTCTGTATACCATTTCAGTTGTTGCTTCTGATATCCCTCGTTTTTTTGTTTCGTTCGTTTGTAAAATATAGGCATGCATAAATCCATTTATAAGAACGACACAATTTCCTTGAAATAGAGCATCTATCAAATCTTCAGCCGTTTTGACTGAACGAGTGGTCATCATAGATAAATTGGTTTCAAGTTTTTCTTTTGTCAGTGAGTCATGATCCTGCAAAAGCAATTTTAAAAAGGTTTGAATCTCTGAGCCATTGTTCAATTCTTTTATGTAAAGATAATAAATGGTCTGTCCGTGAGGTAATGTTTTTTTCTCGTGGATCAGATCGTCCATATCTTTTAGCTTCGGGAGAATGATGGAGAGATTGTCATATAAGTGCTCTTTTAGTGGAGTCTGATTCAAGCGGATCACTCACCTCATCAAGATTTTCCATTATTATATCCGCTTGAAAAAACAATATTCTGTGTTACATTATTTTGAGATAAAAGAAAGAAGGAAGAGTTGGAGGAACAATAGAATGGCACAAATTCGTTTAGCAGGTACAAAAGAAGAGATTGATCGTATTCTACAATCATTTGATCAACATTATGAGGTGACGTATACGTCAAAGGATTACGGAAAAACGAACCCAAAATATAAATATTCCAAAGATGTTCGAGTTTATATTGAACTAAAATTAAAATAAAGATAAAATCTTATTGAAAACGCTTAAAGGATTTTGGTTTTTTGTATAGAATAGAGTTGAGTGATGAGAAGCTATGGAGGGATACATAATGACGGAATTTAGAATCGAAAAAGATACAATGGGTGAAATCAAAGTGCCAAAGGACAAGTTCTGGGCAGCACAAACACAACGAAGCAAGGAAAACTTCAAAATCGGTTCTGAGAAAATGCCAAAGGAAGTTGTGAATGCGTTTGCAATTTTGAAGCGTAGTACAGCGATTGCCAACGAACGTCTTGGTAACCTTGAAAGTGAAAAAGCAGAAGCCATTGCAGCTGTATGTGATGACATCATCAAAGGAAAGTATGACGAGCATTTCCCACTTGTTGTGTGGCAGACAGGTAGTGGAACGCAAAGTAACATGAACATGAATGAAGTCGTAGCAAATAGAGCGACTGCGTATTTACAAGAGAAAAAGAGTGAGTTCAGCATTCACCCGAATGATGACGTAAACCGCAGTCAGAGTTCGAATGATACGTTCCCAACGGCGATGCACGTGGCAGCTGTATTAGCTGTGTACAACAAGCTATTACCTGCGATTGATCAATTAAGAGCGACACTTGATGAGAAAGCAAAAGCTTATCAAGACATCGTCAAAATCGGTCGTACACATTTACAAGATGCAACACCGCTAACAGTTGGACAAGAGATTAGCGGCTGGGTCTATATGCTAGACCGTTCAAAAGAAATGATCTTAGAGTCCACTGAAAAAATGAGAGAGCTTGCCATTGGTGGTACGGCTGTTGGTACAGGGATAAACGCACATCCTGAGTTCGGCACATACGTGGCGGAAGAAATTAGCCAGCTAACAGGTCAAACATTCAATTCTTCACCAAACAAGTTCCATGCGCTAACAAGCCATGATGAAATCACGTATGCACACGGTGCTTTAAAAGCACTTGCAGCTGATTTAATGAAAATTGCCAATGATGTCAGATGGCTTGCAAGTGGTCCACGTTGCGGAATTGGTGAGCTGACTATTCCTGAAAATGAGCCAGGTAGCTCTATCATGCCAGGGAAAGTCAACCCAACTCAAAGTGAAGCATTAACAATGGTTGTCGCTCAAGTGATGGGGAATGACGCTACAATCGGTTTTGCAGCAAGCCAAGGAAACTTCGAGCTAAATGTATTTAAGCCAGTCATCATCTACAATTTCTTACAATCAGTTGAATTGCTTGCAGACGGTATGAACTCGTTCCATGACAAGTGTGCGATTGGAATCGAGCCAAACCTTGAGACAATTGAAAAGAACCTACAAAATTCATTGATGCTTGTCACAGCACTCAATCCGCATATCGGATATGAGAATGCAGCGAAAATTGCCAAGCTTGCACATAAAGAAGGCTTAACATTAAAAGAAGCTGCCCTTCAATTAGAGCTATTAACAGAAGAGCAGTTCGAACAGTTTGTGAAACCAGAAGAAATGGTGACACCGAAAGCAAAATAAAAAAATCAGGGGCGCTCTGCCCCTGATTTTTTTTGATATTTATAAATGATCCTCGTTCATCGTCCGTAATAGTGATTCTGAAATGGATTGAAGCGGTATGTACAATTTTAATTGATAGAGCATCCCTTTGACGATGACTTGCCTAGGTTTTTGTTTGTTTAATTCATTTTCTAAAATACCGAGTGCTTCAAATAACTCAGGCTCATGTTTCCCTTCATAGTGCGCTTCCGCTTGTTCTCTTAACTCCATTAAAAGCGTTTCTGTCAGTGGATCAGAAGAGCGCTCATAAATAGGTCCAAACCAAACGCTCGCTTGGTCAACAGAAAGGAGTGGAAGATCTTTTCGCTCCATCATACCTATCATCAAATCGTCAATTCGGTCGATCATTTTTCTGGCAAGCTCCTTTGCTTCAAGCTGAAAATCGTATAAAATCGCTAGTTCAAAATAGACGTGGCTCATGCCCTCGATGGTTAAACAAAGGTCAGCCATGTAAGGAATCGCATCGTCACCGTATACTTGTTTGATATTATCAATGTGCAATTGAATCGTCGCCAGCCTAATTTTTTTAGCAAGCTGCTGCGTTTCTTCATTCAATGGGAGCGCTCGATCACTGATTTGCATTTTGATAAAATCCTTTTGTTGCAAAATATTATCGTAATAGACTGTGAGCTGTTTCCGATAAGCTTCTTTTGGTGTGCCACCTTCTGTTTGAACCTCGTGGATTCGGGTAAATACCTTATCGTAATAGTAATGCAAGATGGATATAAGCAGTGCTTCCTTCGATTTAAAGTACAGATAGAAAGCACCTTTTGATATGTGGCATTCATCCGCAATTTCCTGTACGGACGTTGTATTGTAGCCCTTGCTGGCAAATAATTTCATACCGGCTTCTATGATCATTTTTTCTTTCTTCTTCAATTTCACTGCCATCCTTTCTTACCGATTGACGCATATCTGAGAAAGCGTGTGCAAAGAGATATGACTTATCGGTCATAAATGAAGAAAGTTTTCAAAAATTAATCAGATTGTAACTTGTATTTTACAGTGTAATTCTTTATATTATAAAGTAAGGTGACCAGCTGGTCAAAATATGTGAAAGGATGATGTTTTATGAGAGAAATCGATGATATGATTAGACGATTGCGAACAAAAGGAATACAAGTAGAAAAAGTCAAGATGCCAAAAGAAACAACAGTCGAAAAGAAATGGATGGTTCAAGCCGGTAAGAAGATCAAAACCACATACCGTGATTTTAATGGGTATTCTTTTATTTAAAAAAAGACTGCGGTCAACACCTACAGTCTCTTCTTTGGTACAGTGATCGTATATCGTACACCAACATCATCATTTTCAATCGTGATGGATGCCTGATGCATGGAAAGAATTCTTTTGACAATGCTTAATCCAATACCGAATTCGCCCTTTTTTCCCTTACTAAAAGGCTCGTATAGGTTGGATAGCATATGTTCTTCAATTGGAGGACCGTCATTACGAATCACAATCAGGATGTGATCCTCTTCTTGTGTCATGTGAATATCGATGTTACTTTTCGCGTAGCGAAGTTGATTTTCTAATACATTTTCAAATAATTTGCTCCACTGTTCTGGATCGCCTTCAAGAGTAGCCTCATCATCTAAATCCACATTCCACTGTAATTCATTTTTCGTCCATCTAATCCGATCGACCACTTCTAGCATCGTATTACTCACGTAGAAGGAAGTATGTGATGGATGTTGTTTTGATAAATAATCAAGCTTTGTTAAATACAGCAAATCTTTAATTTTCTTCTCGAGTTTTTCCGCTTCTCCTTCGATGACATCCACCGTTTGTTCAAGATTCCCTTTTGGAAAAATCCCATCTTTAATCGATTGCGTATATCCACGGATCACCATCACAGGTGTTTTTAAGTCATGTGATATATTCTGCAATAGTGTTTGTTCTGTTTCATCCTTTTGAATGAGCTTTTGCCTCATTTCTTCAATCGTATGACCAAGCTTACCGATTTCATCTTGTCGATCCACGATCACAGGATCGTCCCATTCCTCTTGTGCAATCCGCTTCACGTGCTTTTCAAATGCAACAATTGGGCGAGATAAGTAGCGGGCGAGCCATATAGATGGAATCCAGCTAAGTAAAATGACAGTGCCTAAGATCACAATGAGTTGTTTAAACAATGTGAAGGACAGGTCATCACGATAAGAATCTGGTGCATAAGACAGAAGGATATATTGTCTGTTTTCTGTTTGGACCTTTTTGATGACAAAGAAAATCTGCTGGCCATTGACATCTTCTGAATAGCGCTTTGTCACGCTTCTTTGTTTATCGACAAAGGATTGTACTTTCTCAATAAACGTATAGGGGAAAAACTGAGTCATTTGATTCAATTCATCTGATGGGATCAGAATGTGTTGAACGGAGCGATTTTCTGGTGTCGATTTTGGTGAGCTGCTCCGGTTCAAAGGATATTCCGTTAGGACCTGCTGTTCATTTTCTATGTTTTTATAAATTTCATTCGTGAAGAAGTTGCGTAATGTATTTGAAAATAAAATGATCAGGACAATGGAAATCGTCAGCAAAATGCCAGAGATGACGATCCAAATTTGAAAAGCAAGCGGCTTGTTCTTCATCCTTTTAGCATCCTATAGCCAAATCCATAAATCGTCTCGACTTTTAGGTCAGGCATTTTTTTGCGTAGTCGTCTCACAAGATCATCGACTACACGGTCTGTCCCGAAGTAATCGTGTCCCCAAATCTTCATGAGGATGTCTTCACGAGAAAAGGCATGTCCTTGATGATGGGTAAATAATCGTAAAAGATCGAACTCTTTAGAAGTTAAATTAATCAGTTGATCCTTTTCATACACTTCTCTAATGTCCTCATGGATGATATAGGATGAAACAGGAGTCACACTTTCCTGCGGGGTATCACTGTTTTTGTACACAAGCTCCAGCAGCTTTTGCACGCGGATGATCAATTCACGCGGGAGAAATGGTTTTGCAATATAGTCACTGCTACCAAGCTCTAAACCGAGGACACGATCAATATCGGCATCACGAGCTGAAATGAAAATGACTGGTACGTCAGGTGAGGCGGCTTTGATTTCTTTGATCAGTGTGTAGCCGTCTGTATCAGGTAACATGATATCTAAGATCCATAAGTGTGGCGGGTTGTCCATTGCTTGACGAGCCGCTTCCCCAGTTAAGAAAGAGGAAACATTCCAATTCTCACTTTCTAAATATTTGGTGAGCAATTCATTTAAATTTTGTTCATCTTCAACTAAATAAATGGTGTAAGACAACGTCTTTCACATCCTCTCAACGTCATTATAACGGGAGACAAAGGCGGCATGTCAACAATCACACGCTTTTTTTACAATTTCACATATTCTTCTCATCTTTATCCCATAATGTTTGATTATGATAAGTGCAAGGGAAAAAAGGGAATAGTCAAAACGCGGATCAATTGATGCTTTACAATGGGCAAACCTTGCTTTTTTTCTATGAACAAGTAATATATAATTTGACATATTGACAAAAGTATATTCATTGATCTGATCTTTCTATTAAGAGGACACAAGTCCGATCTACACATAATGAAATGAAAGCATTTCATGAAAATGACAAAAGGAGTGCGAGCGATGGATTTCAGAAGAGACAACGAAGAAAATAAGATGAATCATCAAGACGAAACACATCAAGAGAATGAGAACATCATAGAAGAAATACCGAAAGAGAAAGAGGTTGTGCTTCATCAGCATGAAGAGGAAGCATCTGCGACTCAAGAACGTGTGACAAATAAAGCACCTGAAGTGATCGATGATCGTTCTTCTAAGAAAGAGAAAAAACGCAAGGCGGCATGGTTAAGCCCGATTCTTGGCGGAATTATTGGCGGTGGACTTGTTCTTGGCATTACGCCGCTGTTGCCGCAGTCACAAGACACAACAGCTGATACTCAAACCCAAACAGCTTCAAATCAAACGGCAACGTCTGATAATTTCTCAACAAAACAAATTACCAATGCGACCAATGTAGCGGATATGGTGGAGGATTTAGAGCCGACAATTGTAGGTGTATCAAACTATCAATCTACCCAGAATTCGTTTGGTCTTGGCGGGGAATCAACAGAAGCTGAAGCGGGAACTGGTTCTGGTGTCATTTTCAAAAAGGATGGTAAAAAGGCGTATATCATTACAAATAACCACGTCATCGAGGGTGCAAACAAAATAAAGGTCACGCTATATGATGGCAAATCAAAAGAGGCAAAACTTGTCGGTAGTGACGTCATGACAGATTTAGCGGTGTTAGAAATCAATTCGGATGGCATTGAAAAGGTCGCAAGCTTTGGTGATTCATCTAAGCTGCGTGCTGGGGATAAAGTCATCGCGATTGGGAACCCGCTTGGTGCACAGTTCTCTGGTACTGTCACAGAAGGAATTATTAGCGGTCTCGATCGAACAGTTGAAGCGAATACGTCATCTGGAACCGTTGAGATGAATGTGTTGCAAACAGATGCTGCGATCAATCCAGGGAACAGTGGAGGTCCGCTCATTAATACAGACGGTCAAGTTATTGGTATCAACAGCTTGAAAATTAGCGACAGTGGTGTTGAATCACTTGGTTTTGCCATACCAAGTAATGATGTAAAACCAATTGTAGATGAGCTATTGGAAAATGGAGAAGTCGAACGCCCATACCTTGGCGTACAGATGATTGATCTTGAACAAGTGCCTGAAACGTTCCAACAAAATACACTCGGATTATTTGATAAGCAAATCGGTCATGGGATTTACGTGAAGGATGTATCAAATGGATCCCCTGCACAAAAGGCAGGTCTGAAATCAGGAGATGTGATTATTAAATTTAAAGGGAAAGATGTAGCGAACAGCTCACAGCTGAAAGAAATACTTTACAAAGAAACAAAAATCGGCGAAAAGACAACGATGACAGTTATTCGTGAAGGAAAGAACAAAAAGCTAGATATTACGCTCGCACAAACGGATAACGACGCATAAACCAAAAGAGGTGGAACCATGAGATCCACCTCTTTTTGATGTTCATTTTTTTGATAGGAGCTTACGTAAAATGATGTTTTCCCAAAGGTGCCAAGGCAAGATGCGCTTTGCTGTTAATGAAAGTCGTACGCCTTTACCGATCAGATACCGCATGCGTTTCAGATGTTTTTTCTCTGCTAGCGTGACAACGAGCTCAGCAACTTCAGAGGGATCTCCGTAGTTTGGCTGCTGGGCGGCCATATGACTTTTCACCTTTCGATAGAAGGTGTTGTATTTAGAGTCTGCTGGTGGCTCCTGCAATTGATTGTGCATAGAGGTGTCCCATATATTTGTCTGAAATGAGCCTGGTTCGATCAAAGCGGCTTGTATGCCAAACGGGGCCAGCTCAATCCGTAAACTCTCCGTATAGCCCTCAAGTGCAAACTTTGATGAAACATATGGAGAGAGCGATGGCATGCCCATCAAACCGCTAATACTACTCATATTGATGATCTTTGATCCTTTTGTCATCAATGGAAGGACCGCTTGTGTCATGTTCATGACACTAAAGACATTGACTTCAAACTGCTGGCGGTAGGTGTCCACAGGAATTTCTTCAGCAAAGCCGGCATAGGCAGTCCCGGCATTATTGACGAGTAAAGTAATCGGTGCATAGGATTCTAGTGTTTTTTTCAATGCTTGAATGGACTGGGTATCGGTCACATCTAATGCTTCAATATGTACATGCGTTGATAATGCGGCTTGTTCGATTTCATCGGCAAGCTTTTTAGCATTGGCTTCTTGTCTAACACCAGCGATGACGGTATAACCTTGCTTGGCAAGACGCATCGTGATGAGTTTCCCAAAGCCACTATTCGCACCAGTAACGAGTGCTGTTTTCTTCATCAACCGTTTCTCCCCTTCTTCTATTGTGTCAATTTACTATAACACTTTGTTTTGTGAATAAGGAAAAGTCGCTTGGAGAAGAATAAAAAAACGATGATGTGACATAGGAGGAAACACATGATGTGTTGGAATAAGGTCGGACTACTTGGGGTGTTACTATGGACGTTGTCTGGCTGTCAATCGATCGAACCGTTTCACGAAACAATCGAGGAAGAAAGTCTATCAGCGATTCAAATGAAGGAGTTGCCATTTCAGCGTCTGCATCTAAGTGTCCAGTATGGTCAGAAAAATGAACGATACGAAGCGACATATCGTCAGGCGAGTGGAAAAGAAGAAGCCCTTATTCGAGATCACTTGAATGGTATTCGCTATGAAGGGGAAGAAGCATTGCGAGAGATAAAAATGAAGCTAAGCGATATGACTGCCCCAAATGCCAAGTTAAGTGAACGATATGTGAACGAACTGCTCACTGCTTTTAATCTAGATGATGATTATCAGCGAATTCAAGTAGAGATGAAGATGGAAGATGGAACAAACCGTTCATTTGAAAAAAAGAAATAAATGTCACTTTCTCCACTTTTTAATTGAAAATGATTTTCAAGATCACTTAAATCTGATACACTAACAGAAGATAAGTGATCTTTTACGTCTGTTCAAAGGCGTTGTCAATATAAAAATTGTGTGAGAAAAGGAGCGTTTGAGCGGAATGAGTGCCATTTCTACTGAAGGTTTAAGCTTAGGTTACGGTGAAACATTGATCATAGACGAACTAAATGTGTCGATCCCTAAGGGTGAAATCACAGTATTGATTGGCAGCAATGGATGCGGAAAATCAACGCTACTTCGCTCTTTGGCGCGTCTCATGAAGCCAATGGGCGGTTCGGTCTTATTAGAAGGTCATTCCATTGCAAAGTTACCAACGAAGGAAGTGGCGAAACAGCTTGCGATTCTTCCGCAAGGACCTGAAGCGCCTGAAGGATTAACCGTGCATCAGTTAGTGAAGCAGGGGAGATACCCTTACCAGAATTGGTTGAAGCAATGGTCAAAGCAAGACGAAGAAGCGGTCAATCGCGCACTAAAGTCAACGAAGATGGAGGATTTAGCTGATCGTACAGTCGATTCATTATCAGGTGGACAAAGGCAGCGCGCTTGGATTGCGATGACATTGGCGCAAGAGACGGATATTATTCTACTAGATGAGCCAACAACGTATTTAGACATGACCCATCAAATTGAAATCCTTGATCTCCTGTTTGATTTAAATGAAAGAGAACAGCGTACGATTGTCATGGTTCTTCATGACCTCAATCTTGCGTGTAGATATGCACACCATCTTGTAGCGATCAAAGATAAGTCCATTTATGCAGAAGGCAGACCTGAAACGGTGATTAACTGTGACCTTGTGAAAAATGTCTTTGATATGAATTGCCAAGTAACAACAGATCCTCTATTTGGCACACCACTTTGTATTCCGCACGGTAGAGGACGCTGTATTGTGCAACAGGCACAAGCTGAGCCGTTACTTGCTGCAAGATAATCATATGTCAAAAGCCTGACATCTGTTCCTGACAGAGTCGGGCTTTTTTCTAACTTGAAGAATTTGAAAAGCCATACCAAACATGGATATGAATTTAACAGATCTTGACTTAAAAGGAGGGAAGAACCATGGAACATGAATTCGATGAAAAACTGGAAGGCTTGATTGAAAAGTATACAGAGCTGTTGCTCGGTGAAACGACAGAGGCATTAAAAAAAGATGTGAAACAGTGGGTGATCTATTCTCACATTGCGAAAAGCATGCCGCCATTGGCAAAGCATTTTAATGAAACATATCCTGAAGCAAAAGAAGAAATCAAAGAAACGATTCACCGAATTAAAACATTGAATGAAGCGCATCGTGCGAAGAAAAACGACTAAAAAACTGCCAGCAGTCAACTGGCAGTTTTTCTTTATGACATGTGAGATGAGCCATATGGAGATTGATCTGTGATTGTTTGCTGGAATTTCTGATGTGCCTGCTGGAGCTTTTGCTGGTCAGCCGCTTCAACAGAATACCAGCCATAACGGAACATGACATCATATAAATGCCTTTGGGTTTTCTGTGTTTCAAGGGCGATACGCTGAATATCTTGATAAAGAGATTCATGACTGAATTCATTAAGCGCCGTATTGTATCCGTTTGTCATATATTTCTCCGTTGAAAGTAAATCTGTGACGTAATCACGATCATTCATGTGTGCGGTGGTCGGGACAGGGGTTTGTTGATTACCGATTTTTTGTTGATTTTGCTGTTCCATATTCTTTCCTCCTATTGCATGAAGCCAGATGACTGACTTTGCCCTGAATTGCCTAAATGCTGAAGAATTTGTGTGTAATGCTGATGATGCATCTGACCGACTTGATTTAATTCATTTTTCAACGTTTGATCCTGACAATGCTCGGCCATAAAATGGGCCTTTTTCATAGCGACCAAATTCCAGTTCAGCATATCCTCTAAATACAAGGAATCCTTTACTGAGATGACTTGTGGGGGTGTATTCATTTGCTGATTGTTCACTCTTTGTTCCTCCTGACGAATTCTTTTATTGATTCTTTTTATATTGCTGATTTTGACTAGTCTTTTTACCGCCTAGGTCTGCTTCCTGCGATGGACCTGCGTTTCCTTTCACACTCGCAGCGCTTACACCGGCTTTCGAAGGATTCTTCTTCAAACGAGACATGTGGACATCACCTCCATTCTTACAGTTCCCTCCCGTCTTTAATTCATACACAGCAAAGTTGAACGTGAGAAATGTGTAAATTTTTGAAATCCACTATTGAACTGTTTCTCAAAATCTTTTAAGATAAAGAAAGAGACATTGCTTTTTTTTAAACAAAAAATGAATGACTATTCATTCAAAGTGTTTAGGGGGATATTTATGGGCAAACATATTCGCAAGGCGGCTGTCATTGGTTCAGGTGTTATGGGCTCAGGCATTGCTGCACATCTCGCCAATATCGGGATACCAGTAACATTGCTAGATATTGTGCCAAATGAACTGACAAAGGAAGAAACGGCAAAAAAGCTAACGCTTGATCACCCTAGTGTTCGGAATCGTTTCAGTCAAGAAGCGAAGAAAAAGTTATTAAAGCAAAAGCCAGCACCTCTTACTTCAGCAAAAAACCTATCCTACATCACACCTGGAAATCTCACAGATCATCTTTCCTTATTACAAGATGCTGACTGGATCATCGAAGTCGTGACCGAAAAGCTCAGTATCAAACAACACGTATTCTCACTCATCGACAATCACCGCAAAGAAGGCAGTATCGTATCAAGCAATACCTCAGGCATCTCGGTTGAAAAAATGGCAGAAGGCAGATCGGATGACTTTAAACGTCACTTTTTAGGGACTCATTTTTTCAATCCTGCGCGTTATTTAAAGCTATTAGAAGTGATTCCAATTAAAGAAACAGACCCAGAAGTCCTCACATTTATGAAAACGTTTGGTGAAGATGTGCTTGGGAAAGGGGTTGTCGAAGCTAAAGACACGCCTAACTTTATTGCGAATCGCATTGGCACATACGGGCTTCTTATCACGGTTCGTGAAATGCTTGAGAACAAATATACAATCGGAGAAGTTGATTCTGTCACAGGCCCGCTCATTGGCAGACCGAAAAGTGCAACGTTCCGTACACTGGACGTCGTAGGACTAGATACGTTTTCTCATGTCGCTCGTAACGTCTATGAACAAGTGGAAGGAAAGGAGAAAGATGTTTTCGAGCTACCAGAGTTTGTTGAAAGAATGCTCGAAAAAGGCTGGATTGGCAGCAAGGCAGGACAAGGGTTTTATCAAAAGAGTGGCAAAGCGATTTTCGAGCTTGATCCGGTGACACTCACATACGGAGAACGGACAAAGCTCAAAGATCCAGGCATCGAGGTTGCTAAACAACAAAAGGGAACAAAAGCTAAATTGAAAGCGCTTATTTACCAAGATGGACGTGCAGGGAAATTACTATGGAATATCACAGCGCCTGTGCTCCTTTATGCGGCTCAGTTAAAAGGCGAGATTGCGGATGATATCCAGTCAATTGATCAGGCCATGAAATGGGGATTTGGCTGGCAGCATGGCCCGTTTGAATTATGGGATGCCATAGGAGTAAAAACGGCTGTGGAGAAAATGGAATCAGAAGGCCACAGCATCCCATCATGGGTGAAAACAATGCTCTCGGAAGGACATGAGACTTTCTATGAAGAGAACGAAGTCGGAGAGCGCGCTTTTTATGAGCAAGGGGCGTATGTGCAGGAGAAAGTAAATGAGAAGAATATCTCAATTGCCAAATTAAAAAAGAAACAAGGCGTTATCTTCAAAAATACAGGTGCTAGCCTCATTGATCTTGGGGATGATGTGGCGCTACTCGAATTCCACTCAAAGAGCAATGCAATCGGGCTTGATGTGATCGATATGATCAATCGTGCAGTGGATGAGACTGAAAAGAATTACAAAGGGCTTGTCATCGGTAATCAAGGAAAGAACTTCTGTGTCGGTGCGAACCTTGCCCTGATTTTAATGGAAGCGCAGGATGATAATTTCTTTGAAATTGACTTCGTGATTCGTCGTTTCCAACAGGCGATGATGAAGGTGAAATATAGTGAGCGTCCGGTCGTTGCAGCACCGTTTGGCATGACATTAGGAGGCGGGACAGAGCTTTGTCTTCCAGCAGCAGGGATACAAGCGTCCAGTGAATCATATATGGGACTAGTGGAAGCGGGCGTCGGACTCATTCCGGGCGGAGGCGGAAACAAAGAGCTTTACCTTCACCACCTCAAAGGAGCGTCTAAGCCTTCTGCGACAGCTATACAAGATGCGACGCTTCAAACATTTGAAACGATTGCCATGGCAAAGGTGTCCACATCAGCAGAAGAAGCACGGGATATGAACATACTTCAATCAAGTGACCGGATCAGTATGAATGGTGATCATCTCATCTATGATGCCAAACAACTGGTTCTGACTCTCGATGAAGCGGGCTATCGTGCGCCGCTTAAACAAAAGGTGCCGGTGATGGGGGAAACAGGTTACGCGGCGATGCTATTGGCTGCTGAAAATATGCGTCTGTCTGGATATATTTCTGACCATGACATGACCATTGCCAAAAAATTAGCCTACGTCATCTCTGGAGGGAAATTGCCATTTGGAACAGAGGTTGATGAGCAATATTTATTAGAGCTTGAAAGAGAAGCATTTTTAAGTCTTGTAGGAGAAGTGAAATCACAGGCACGCATGCAGCACATGCTCGTGAAAGGAAAACCTTTACGTAACTAGGGGGAATCAAAATGAGAGAAGCAGTGATTGTAGCTGGCGCGAGGACACCAGTAGGGAAAGCAAAAAAAGGATCGTTAAAAACTGTTCGACCTGATGATATGGGTGCATTATGTGTAAAAGAAACGCTAAAGCGTGCCGGGGATTACGATGGTGAAATAGATGATTTGATTATCGGATGTGCGACACCAGAAGCAGAGCAAGGATTAAATGTTGCCCGGAATATTGGCGCACTTGCAGGACTGCCTTACACGGTTCCAGCCATTACGATTAACCGTTACTGTTCTTCTGGTCTTCAGTCAATTGCCTATGCAGGTGAGCGGATTATGCTGGGGCAAGCAGATACCATTTTAGCCGGCGGCGTTGAATCAATGTCGCAAGTACCAATGATGGGTCATTCGATTCGTCCAAATGCCCGCTTGGCAGAGCAAGCGCCTGAGTACTACATGAGTATGGGGCACACAGCAGAGCAAGTGGCACAAAAATATCAGATTACCCGGCAAGACCAAGATGCGTTTGCTGTCAGAAGTCACCAAAAGGCAGCAAAGGCATTGAAGGAAGGGAAATTCGCAGACGAAATTGTTCCGGTTGATGTCACAGAAAGGCAGATTGGCGAGCAATATCAAATCAAAGAACATCAATTTACCTTTTCACAGGATGAAGGTGTGAGGGCAGGAACAACAGAGGATATTCTCTCTACCTTGCGTCCAGCTTTCTCAACAAAAGGCACAGTCACCGCAGGGAACTCCTCACAAACGAGTGATGGAGCCGCATGTGTGATGATGATGGATCGAGAAAAAGCTTCTTCCTTATCACTTCAGCCGCTTGCAAAATTTAGAGCGTTCGCTGTTGGTGGTGTACCACCTGAAGTCATGGGGATTGGCCCTGTTGAAGCGATCCCTCGTGCACTGAAAATAGCAGGTCTTTCGCTTGAAGATATCGGGTTGTTTGAACTGAATGAAGCATTTGCGTCTCAGTCGATTCAAGTTATTCGTCATTTAGGGATAGACGAAGAAAAGGTGAATGTAAATGGTGGCGCCATTGCATTAGGGCATCCGTTAGGCTGTACGGGAACCAAACTAACGTTATCACTCATCCATGAAATGAAACGACGAAACGAGCAGTTCGGGATTGTGACGATGTGCATCGGTGGAGGAATGGGAGCGGCAGGCATATTTGAATTAATTTAAAGGGGGAAAAGAAAATGAAAGCAATGGAAGATGTAAAAAAGGGTGGCAGCTTTTTAATTGATGAAACGGATTTTGAACATATCTTTACACCAGAGGATTTTTCTGATGAGCATCAGATGATTGGAAAAACGACAGAGGATTACATTTTACAAGATGTCGTTCCGCATATTGACCAAATCGAAAATCACGAATTCGAGCACTCTGTTCGACTCTTAAAGAAGGCAGGTGAGCTTGGCTTGCTTGGTGCGGACGTTCCTGAAGAATTCGGTGGACTTGGGTTAGATAAAATCAGCTCTGCCATCATTACAGAGAAATTCGCAAGAGCCGGTAGTTTCTCTCTTTCCTACGGCGCCCATGTAGGAATTGGATCTCTTCCGATTGTCCTTTTCGGAAATCAAACGCAAAAAGAAACATATTTGCCTGGTCTTGCTTCTGGAGAAACCATTGCAGCTTACGCATTAACAGAGCCTGGTTCCGGATCAGACGCACTCGGGGCAAAAACAACAGCGGTACTAAACGAAGCTGGAACTCATTATGTCCTAAATGGTGAAAAACAGTGGATCACCAACTCCGCTTTTGCAGATGTCTTTGTCGTGTATGCGAAAATTGATGGAGAACACTTCTCTGCCTTTATCGTAGAAAAGGATTTCCCTGGTGTCAAAACAGGACCAGAGGAGAAAAAAATGGGCATTAAGGGATCATCAACGAGAACCTTAATTCTTGAAGATGCCCAAGTCCCAAAAGAGAATTTATTAGGAGAAGCGGGAAGAGGACATGTCATTGCCTTTAACATCTTGAATATCGGCCGTTACAAACTAGCTGTCGGCACGATCGGTGCTTCAAAGCGTGTCATCCAATTATCAGCAGAGTATGCCAACCAGCGGAAGCAATTCAAAACGCCCATTGCTAAATTTAGCTTAATGGGTGAAAAAATAGCCAACATGTCAGCAAAGCTCTATGCCATGGAAAGTGCTGTTTACCGTACAGTTGGCTTGTTTGAACAGCGGATGGGCTTGTTAAGTGAAGAAGAGCAAAAGGACGGTAAGAAAATTGCACAATCCATTGCTGAATATGCAATTGAATGCTCTCTTTGCAAAGTGCTTGGCTCTGAAACATTAGATTATATCGCCGATGAAGGCGTACAAATGCACGGTGGATACGGATTCATGCAAGAATACGAAGTCGAAAGAGCTTACCGTGATTCACGAATTAACCGGATATTTGAAGGCACAAATGAGATCAACCGTTTGCTCGTGCCAGGTACCTTCTTGAAGAAGGCGATGAAAGGAGAATTGCCACTTCTTCAAAAAGCGCAAACATTACAAGAAGAACTCATGATGATGATGCCTGAAGAACCTGGCGATCAACCGCTTGATCAAGAGAAATACTTGCTCGCTCATGCGAAAAAGATTGCCCTCATGGTGGCAGGCATGGCAGCATTAAAATATGGAAATGCACTAGAGCGTGAGCAAGAAATCCTTGTGAATATCGCGGATATAGTCAATGGCATTTTTGCCGCCGAATCTGCAATCTTGCGTACAGAAAAAGCCATCGCGGCAACAGGCGTAGAGAAAAATGCACAAAAGCTTGCCTACACGCAAATTTTCACGCAGGAAGCATTCCTTGAGATTGAAGCACATGCGAAGGAATCTTTGATCGCAATGGACGAAGGAGATGCCCTCCGTATGAACCTGTCAGCTCTTCGCAAGCTGACAAGATTCACACCAATTAATGTCATTGCGACAAAGCGTGAAGTAGCGAAACGCATCTTTGTAGAACAGAAATATATCGTATAAAAACAGCCTTCAAAAGGTGTGGAGATGACTCCACACCTTTTTGTAAGCATACGTTTAGGTTTTTAAAATGTTTTATGATAAAATGTTGTCACACTTTGCAGGGGGTGAAAATGATGGCTTTAGATTTTTATGAATATCCATCTTGCGGAACATGCCGAAAAGCAAAAAAGTGGTTTGAAGAACACGACAAAGAAATCAACAGCATACATATTGTTGAAGAAACGCCTAATAAAGAAACATTGAAAGCACTTTACGAAAAAAGTGGTTTGGAGTTGAAGAAATTCTTTAACACAAGCGGACAGAAATACCGAGAGCTTCAGCTGAAAGATCAACTTCCTACGATGTCGGAGGACGAGCAGCTAGAATTACTCGCGTCTAACGGAATGTTAATTAAGCGTCCTATCACAACAGATGGTAAAAGAGTGACTGTTGGATTTAATGAAGATACATTTAAAAGCGTCTGGAAATGATGTAACTTCATTCAGATTGTGGTATCTTCAATATAGACGGAAAGAAAAGACTGGAGGGAATTGAATGAGCACACCAAAAGATTTACGTTATTCAGAAGAACATGAGTGGGTCAAAGTAGAAGGGGACAAGGTTCGTATTGGTATTACGCACTTTGCACAATCTGAGCTAGGAGATATCGTCTTCGTTGAGCTTCCTGAAGTAGGAGACAAAATTACAGCGGACGAGCCTTTCGGAAGTGTAGAATCAGTCAAAACAGTCTCTGAACTTTACGCACCAATTAACGGGACAATCGTTGAAGTAAACGATGAGCTAGATGATAGCCCAGAATTCGTAAACGAATCCCCATATGAGAAAGCATGGATGATCGTTGTAGAACCAGCAGATACGTCTGAAATCGACAACTTAATGTCAGCTGAACAATATGACGAAATGACACAAGAAGACTAATTCATTTAAAATTGGACACTCTACCTTTATGGGGGGTGTCCAATTGTCTTTTCAAAAAGAACAGGTGGATATAACAGAACATGTCACTGGTCGATTCAAAGAAGATGGAATGGCACTTTATTTTCAAAATGAAGAGATTGGCAAGATGCTAAGCGAAAACCAATATGAGTTAAAATCTGGCTATTCCTACGATCAGCAACGTTTTTATCGTCTAACGGATACACTGACGCAAGGAACAGAACAATATGTAGATTGTGATGATGAAAATGGCTGGTGTTAATAGTGAATGAAGGCTGCAGTGACTAGATGCTGCAGTCTTTTTGATGACCAAGAATCTGAGCTTTACAACCCGAATGAAAGACTGTACGCTAAGGGAGAAATGAATCAATGTCAAAAGGGCCAGGTGATCGTGATGAAACAGATCGATGTAGAAAAGGTCATCATTGTAGAAGGTAAAACCGATAAACAGAAGCTGAAAGAAGTCATAAATGAACCTATCACCATCATTTGCACAAATGGCACAATCAGTACATCGAAGCTTGATCAGCTCGTAGACGATTTATTTGGAAAAGACGTTTATATCCTAGCAGACAGTGACGATGCTGGAGATAAACTGCGGAAGCAATTTCGTCGGGAAATTCCTGAAGCGCTGCATCTCTATGTAGACAAAATGTACCGAGAAGTAGCCGCATCACCGTCAGCCCATATTGCATCTATCCTTTTAGCTGCAAACATTGATGTTCATTCTAAATTTTTATAAGGGTGGACGTATATGAAAGAGATCGAGGAGCACGAATGGAAAGAAATAGAAGACGATTTATTTCTTTTATACTTATATACACCGTTTTGCGGCACATGTCAGGTAGCCAAAAAAATGCTGACAGTGGTGGACGCCATGCAACCAGACGTTCCGTTTTATGAGAACAATTTGAACTACTCCCCTGGTTTTGCGAAATTGTTTGAAATCGAGAGCGTTCCTTGCTTTCTATTGTTCAAAAAGGGCGAAATTGTTCAAAAAGGTTATGCCTTTCACTCTGTTCCATATCTTCATGAAATGATCGAAACCGCTAAATAAAGTGTTTTTTTGTCATATTTCAAGCACTGCCTCCCCGAGAATTTGTCGAGTGTTTTATAAAGGACAAGCGACGGTTTGTAGAGAAATGTTATGTATAACCAAATGACAGGGAGGTTATACATGTGGAAAATGTGAAAGCCCATGGAAACACAAAGCAGCGATTATTATTAAAGCCGCTACTCTCCTCATCATCCTTGAAGATTACATTTGAGGCGGAAAGAGACTCATGTACATTAATTGTGGATGAACGTGGTGAAGTGAAGAAACTACCTGCAATTGAGTTATCAGACCTCACATTTTATGGTGAGAAAAAAGACATTCTCCAATTATTAGATGGAGATCTATCGTTACAGCAGTTGATTAGTCGTGGCCAGGTCAAGGTAAAAGGCTCGTTTCGGGCACTCCTCAGATTGGAGGCTGTGCTTTGGCTAACAAACGGTTTTTTTAGAAATGTGATAACGTAGTCGTTTACTTGGAAATTAGCGATTTACAGCGTTGACATATCTCAGTTAGCATGATATCCTACGTTAGTAAAAACATAGACATCACATAAAACAACATATTTTCTCTTATTAAGAGAGGTGGAGGGACGTGCCCTATGAAACCCGGCAACCGTCAGCATAGCTGAAATTGGTGCCAATTCACTCAAAGCCGCAACGCTTTGGAAAATGAGAGAAAGGCGTATTTGAAATAAAAGGCCTTTCTGCTTGCGTTGCAGTTAGGTCTTTTTTACTAACCTTATTACGGGGTTAGCGCCATGTTTGATAGGAGAAAATATGCTGCGTGCATGTGAGACAACTATAGATTCAGCAAGAAAGCAGGTGATCAGACTGTGATCAATTTACAGAATGTATCAAAAACATACCAATCGAAGAACGGAAATGTAGACGCAGTGAAGAACGTCAACCTTGAGATTGGTAAAGGTGAAATATTCGGAATTATCGGGTATAGCGGTGCAGGAAAAAGTTCTCTCATTCGCCTCTTAAACGGTCTGGAGCTGCCAACAGAAGGAATTGTTGAAGTAGCCGGTAACCGAATTAATGAAATATCCAATGCGAAGCTTCGCAAAGCAAGACAGGAAATTAGCATGATCTTCCAGCACTTTAATCTCCTTTGGTCGAGAACGGTGCGACAAAATATTATGTTTCCACTTGAAATTGCTGGTGTGCCGACTTCCAAGCGAAGAGCTCGTGCCAACGAACTAATTAAATTGGTCGGATTAGAAGGGAAAGAGAATGCTTATCCATCGCAGCTAAGTGGTGGACAAAAGCAGCGTGTGGGTATCGCGAGAGCATTAGCCAATGATCCAAAGGTTCTCCTTTGTGACGAAGCCACGTCAGCACTCGATCCGCAAACAACAGATTCGATTTTAGAGCTTTTAGCAGATATTAATAAACGATTAGGATTAACGATTGTACTCATCACCCACGAAATGCACGTGATTCGCAAAATTTGTCATCGTGTGGCGGTCATGGAGAATGGTCGCATTGTCGAAGAAGGCGAAGTATTACGCGTCTTCAGACAGCCGAAGGAAGAAATGACGAAGCGATTTGTGCAACAGCTTGCTGAACCAGAGGAAGCACAAGAAACGATCGAGCATATCTTAGAGCGTGTAAAAGAAGGAAAGGTTGTCCGCTTGTCCTTTATCGGCGATTCTGCCGAGCAACCGTTGATTAGTGAAATCATTCGTTCTTATGAAGTGGATGTCAACATCCTTCAAGGGAAAATATCCCAAACGCAGGAAGGCGCATTTGGAACACTCTTTATCCACATTAATGGAAAAGAGACAGAGGTTGAAAAAGCCATCGCCTATATCCAAAGTAAACAGGTTGAAATTGAGGTGATGACACATGTTTGAGAAATGGTTTCCGAATGTTGACCTAGATGTCATCTGGAGTACGACAAACGAAACGTTGTATATGACACTCATTTCATTGGCATTTGCTTTTGTCATCGGAATTATTCTCGGACTCCTGCTATTCCTCACAGGAAAAGGCGGCTTATGGGAAAGTAAAGTCATTAATGGTGTTATCGGGGCAGTCGTCAACATTTTCAGATCGATTCCTTTTATTATTTTAATCATTCTTTTATTAGGGTTTACAAAACTCATCATGGATACGATATTAGGTCCAAAGGCAGCACTGCCTGCTTTGATCATCGGATCTGCTCCATTCTATGCACGACTAGTGGAAATCGCACTACGTGAGGTAGACAAAGGAGTCATTGAGGCGGCCCGTTCAATGGGGGCTAAAACATCTACAATTATTTTCAAAGTGTTGCTTCCAGAATCTTTGCCAGCCTTGATTTCTGGCATTACCGTTACAGCAATTGCTCTCATTGGCTCAACTGCAATCGCAGGGGCAATCGGAGCAGGCGGACTTGGGAACCTTGCCTATGTGGAAGGATACCAATCTGGAAATACAGATGTCACCATCGTGGCCACAGTGTTTATTCTAATCATCGTTTTCATTATTCAATTAATCGGTGATTTCATTACAAATAGAATAGATAAACGTTAAGGGAGGAATTATTCATGAAGAAACTGATTTTAAGCGCACTATTTCTAGCATTTGCAGGTATTTTAGCAGCATGTGGTTCATCTGATAACGCATCAAGTGATAGCAAAACGATCACTGTTGCCGCTTCAAAGACACCACATGCGGAGATTCTTGAAGAAGCAAAACCACTACTGAAAGAAAAAGGCTATGAATTAGATGTAAAAGTACTAAGCGATTATAAAATGTACAACAAAGCTTTATCTGAAAAAGAAGTGGATGCAAACTTCTTCCAACATATCCCTTATTTAGATGAAGAAAACAGTTCAAACAAAGATTATGACCTAGTGAGCGCTGGTGCTGTTCACCTTGAGCCTTTCGGTATCTACTCTAAGAAACATCAATCACTGAAGGACGTTCCAAATGGTGGTACGATCATCATGACAAACAACGTAGCGGAGCAAGGTCGTATGCTTGCCCTATTACAAAGTGCTGGTGTCATCAAGCTTGATCCAAAAGTTGATACAATTAACGCAACAGTAAAAGACATTAAAGAAAACCCGAAAAAATTAGAGTTCAAAAAAATCGCGCCTGAATTAACAGCGAAAGCGTATGAAAACAAAGAAGGCGATGCAGTATTCATTAACGTGAACTATGCAATTCAAAATAAATTGAATCCGAAAACAGATTCGATTGAACTTGAGCAAACGAAAAACAACCCATATGCAAACATCGTAGCCGTTCGTAAAGGTGACGAAAAATCAGATAAGATCAAGACATTAATGGAAGTGCTACATTCTGATAAAATCAAAGAATATATCGACAAAAAATATGAAGGTGCAGTTTTACCTGTATCTGAATAATCCATCTCAACACCTCACTTACATGTAAGTGAGGTTTTTTGTGTATTTTTTCAAATCTCGCTCATAATAAAAACGTACAAATGACCTGAAGGGATTGAATCTAAATGAACGAACAGCATATGAGCGGCTCCATGCAGCAATACCTCACTGAATATAAAACGGCTATGGGTGAGTTCCAGAAGAAAATGCCGGTGTTTGGGAAGAAATTCAATGAATTTACCGAGCAATGCTTTCAAAGTGATTCTTTAACACAAAAAGAGAAACAAATGATTGCACTTGGTATTAGCATTCACGCACAAGATGAATATTGTATGATTTATCATTCAAAGGGAGCGCTTGACCAAGGAGCCACAGAAGAGAATTTACTTGAGGTCGTTAGTGTTGCAGCAGCCTTTGGTGGTGGAGCAGCCCTTAGTCAAGGCATTACGGTCGTTCAGCAATGTATTGATGAATTTGGCGGACAGACGCATTAACAAAAGAAAAACATGGTATTTTTCCATATAAGTGATATCAGTACTTCTCATCCCATTGTATGTGGAAATACGGCGGCATAGATCGTCATATCCCTTTTGAGTGATGGAGGATGACTTTGATACAATAAACGTACACTCAAAGAAGGGAATGGTTTATTATCTGTTCGGACCAGAGTACACTGGGATTGGATTATACCGCCGAGATGGAAAAGGCCATGCACAAATCTCATGGCATGAGCTATGCAGAGTACGAAAGAGACCATGACTTACGGATGAAAGTGGAATATAAACGGGAGCAGTCTTATCGAGATGAGAAACGTTTGCTCGCAAATTTGAACATACGAGGTTAAGATAGGAAGAGGCGGGGAGATTCATTTCCCGCCCTTTCTTTATGAAAACAGCCTTTTCGACATAAATCCTTTTATCCATCTGTATTTTTTGTTAGAATTTTGAGAGCATCTCCTCACGCTTATCGTGAATGTGTTGTATTCACTTTTAATTTGTTATAAAATTAGAATGAGAATAAAATGAGAATAATGATTATTTTGGAGGTATCGATATATGACTGCTTCGACATTAACAATTAAGGACTTGCACGTTGAGATTGATGGGAAAGAAATCTTAAAGGGTGTAAACCTTGAAATAAAAGGTGGAGAATTCCACGCAGTAATGGGACCAAACGGTACAGGTAAATCTACTTTATCTGCTGCCATTATGGGGCACCCGAAATATGAAGTCACAAAAGGAAGCATCTTGTTTGATGGGGAAGATGTACTTGAAATGGAAGTAGATGAGCGCGCACAAGCGGGTCTTTTCCTTGCTATGCAATACCCATCTGAAATCAGTGGTGTCACAAATGCGGACTTCCTTCGCTCTGCCATTAACGCTCGTAGAGAAGAAGGCGATGAAATCTCACTTATGAAATTCATCCGCAAAATGGACGAAAACATGGAGTTTCTTGAAATGGACCCTGATATGGCACAACGCTACCTGAATGAAGGTTTCTCAGGTGGGGAGAAAAAACGTAACGAAATTCTTCAATTAATGATGATTGAACCAAAAATCGCCATCCTTGACGAAATCGATTCTGGTCTTGATATCGATGCCCTAAAAGTTGTATCTAAAGGAATTAATAAAATGCGTGGCGAAGGCTTCGGCTGCTTAATGATCACTCACTATCAGCGTCTACTGAACTACATCACTCCAGATCATGTACATGTGATGATGCAAGGACGTATCGTGAAATCTGGTGGACCAGAACTTGCACAACGTCTAGAAGCAGAAGGCTATGACTGGATTAAAAAAGAGTTAGGAATCGAAGACGAAACTGTTGGTCAAGAAGCGTAAGCGTTAGGAGGATTATTGATGACATTAGAAACGAAATTATCAGTTGATCAAGATTATGTCAAAAGCTTCTCCGAGAAGCTTCAGGAACCGGCATGGATGAGCTCCCTTCGCTTACAGGCTCTTGAAAAAGCAGAAGACCTCCCAATGCCAAAGCCTGACAAAACAAATATTTCGAAGTGGAATTTAACAAACTTCAAACAGCATACAGTTGAAAATGCGCCATTTGCATCACTTGAAGAGCTTCCAGTAGAAGTGAAATCTTTGGTGGACCTAGAGGACACGGACAAGACGCTATATATTCAACGTGACCAAACGCCAGCATACTTGTCTCTTTCTACTGAAGCAAAAGACAAAGGCGTCATCTTCACTGATATTCATACAGCGATCCGTGACCATGCAACTCTAGTTGAGAAATATTTCATGACAGATGCTGTCAAGGTCGATGAACATAAACTCACTGCTTTACATGCAGCATTAGTGAACGGTGGAGCTTTCTTATATGTACCGAAAAATGTGGAGCTTGAAGCACCAATTCAAGCCGTTTATCTTCATGAAAAAGAAGAAACAACTTTGTTCAACCATGTCATTGTTGTGGCAGAAGATCATAGTGCCGTCACATATGTCGAAAACTACATCAGTACAGCGAAGCCAGAAGAAGCGATTTTCAACATCGTCTCTGAAGTGTTCACAGGAGCGAATGCGCGTGTGACATACGGTGCGGTAGATAACCTTGCTGAAGGTGTGACAGCATATGTGAATAGACGTGGAATGGCCAATGGTCGTGACAGTAAAATTGAATGGGCACTTGGCTTGATGAATGATGGAGATACAGTATATGAAAACATCACAAAGCTAATGGGCGACGGTACATTCGGTGATACGAAGTCGGTTGTCGTTGGACGTGGAGACCAAACAGAGAACTTTACAACGAGCATTATTCATTTCGGTAAAAACTCTGAAGGATATATCTTGAAGCACGGTGTCATGAAAGATCAGGCATCTTCTATCTTTAACGGAATTGGTAAAATTGAGCACGGGGCATCTAAGTCCAATGCAGAGCAAGAATCACGTGTCCTTATGCTAAGTGAGAAAGCACGCGGTGACGCAAACCCAATTTTATTAATTGATGAAGATGATGTGACAGCAGGACACGCAGCTTCTGTTGGACGCGTTGATCCACTTCAATTGTATTACCTCATGAGCCGCGGAATTTCCAAAGCAGATGCTGAAAGACTTGTGATTCACGGCTTCTTAGATCCGGTTGTGAAAGAACTACCGATTGAAGGAGTTAAAAAGCAGCTCACTTCTCTGATTGAAAGGAAAGTAAAATAATGAATATCAAAGACGTTCGTGAGCAATTTCCAATCCTTCAACAGCAAGTGAACGGACATGATTTGGTGTATTTGGACAGTGCAGCGACCTCTCAAAAGCCAAGAGTGGTCATTGATGCAATGAATGAGTATTACCGATCTTATAACTCGAACGTCCACAGAGGTGTTCATACCCTTGGTACGAAAGCAACGGACGCATACGAGGGTGCAAGAGAGAAAGTTCGTGCATTCATTCGTGCTTCATCTGTGCAAGAAATTATTTTTACTAGAGGAACAACAACAGCGCTGAATACAGTAGCGATCAGCTATGCAAGAGCGAACCTGAAAGAAGGCGATGAGATTGTGATTTCGCATATGGAGCATCATGCGAATATCATCCCATGGCAACAGGCAGCAAAAGCAACCGGCGCAACGTTGAAATACATTCCGTTACAGGAAGACGGCACATTATCGCTTGAAGATGTGAAGCAAACGATCACACATCAAACGAAAATTGTTGCTGTCACACATGTTTCAAACGTATTAGGTACCATCAACCCGATTAAAGACATCGCGAAAATCGCCCATGACCACGGTGCGATCATTGTCGTCGACGGTGCACAGAGTACCCCTCACATGCAAATCGATGTTCAGGATTTAGATTGTGACTTTTTCGCATTCTCTGGGCATAAAATGTGTGGACCGACTGGCATCGGTGTACTTTACGGGAAGAAGGATCTTTTGAATAATATGGAGCCTGCCGAGTTTGGCGGCGAAATGATTGACTTTGTCGATCTTTATGATTCTACATGGAAAGAGCTGCCGTGGAAATTTGAAGCGGGAACACCGATTATCGCTGGAGCAGTTGGGCTAGGAAAAGCGATCGATTTCTTAAATGAGATCGGGATGGATGAGGTCAGCCGTTATGAGCATCAGCTTGCTACTTATGCGCTAGAGCGCTTTAAGGAGCTAGAAGGTGCAACGGTTTATGGACCTGAGCACCGAGCTGGACTTGTGACGTTTAATTTGGATGATGTGCATCCACACGATGCGTCCACTGTTCTAGATACGGAAGGTGTCGCCATTCGAGCTGGACATCACTGTGCACAGCCGCTCATGAAATGGCTAGGTGTATCAGCGACTGCAAGAGCTAGCTTCTATCTTTACAACACAGAAGAAGAAATTGACGTGCTCATCGCAGCGCTCCGTAAGACAAAGGAGTATTTTACGAATGTCTTTTAATGTAAACTTAGACACTCTGTACAGACAAGTGATTATGGATCATTATAAAAATCCGAGAAACAAAGGTGTCCTAAACGACAGCATTGTCGTCGATATGAACAACCCGACTTGTGGTGACCGCATTCGTCTTACGATGAAAATCGAAGATCAAAAGGTCACAGATGCGAAATTTGAAGGAGAAGGATGCTCGATCTCAATGGCATCAGCCTCCATGATGACGCAGGCGATTAAGGGGAAGGATATTGAAACAGCTTTGAATATGTCTCAGATTTTCTCCGATATGATGCAAGGGAAAGAATACGACGACTCCATTGATCTTGGTGACATTGAGGCGTTGCAGGGAGTAGCGAAATTCCCAGCTCGCATCAAATGTGCAACATTATCCTGGAAGGCGCTTGAAAAAGGCGCATCTGCCGAATAACGGCAAATCATAAGATTGGAGTGAAAATGGATGGCTAAAAAAATGCCAGATGTTGGTGAATATAAATACGGCTTTTCTGATAAAGACGTTTCCATTTTCCGTTCAGAGCGCGGACTGACAAAAGAGATCGTTGAAGAAATTTCTCGTATGAAGGAAGAGCCTCAGTGGATGCTCGACTTCCGCCTGAAATCTCTTGAGCTCTTTTATAACATGCCGATGCCACAATGGGGCGGAGACTTAAATGCATTAAACTTTGACGAGATTACCTACTACGTCAAGCCATCAGAGCGCTCTGAGCGTTCATGGGATGAAGTACCAGAAGAAATCAAACAAACATTTGATAAGCTTGGAATCCCAGAAGCAGAGCAAAAGTATTTAGCGGGTGTATCTGCTCAGTACGAATCTGAAGTAGTGTACCACAACATGAAGCAAGAACTTGAAGACCAAGGGATTGTGTTTAAAGATACAGACAGCGCACTAAAAGAGAACGAAGACATCTTCCGTGAGCACTGGGCAAAAGTCATTCCACCGACTGACAACAAATTTGCTGCGCTCAACTCGGCTGTATGGTCTGGTGGTTCATTTATCTACGTACCAAAAGGCGTAAAAGTAGATACACCACTACAAGCATACTTCCGTATCAACTCTGAAAACATGGGTCAGTTCGAGCGTACACTGATCATCGTTGACGAAGGCGCACATGTGCATTACGTAGAAGGCTGTACAGCACCTGTTTACACAACAAACTCACTTCACAGTGCAGTTGTTGAAATCATCGTGAAAAAAGGCGGCTACTGCCGTTATACAACGATCCAAAACTGGGCAAACAACGTCTTCAACCTTGTGACAAAACGTACGGTGTGTGAAGAGAATGCGACAATGGAATGGGTTGATGGAAACATCGGTTCGAAGCTGACAATGAAATACCCAGCGGTCATCCTCAAAGGTGAAGGCGCACGTGGTATGACATTAAGTATTGCCCTAGCCGGTAAAGGACAGCACCAAGATGCAGGTGCAAAAATGATTCACCTTGCACCAAACACATCATCAACGATCGTATCGAAATCGATTTCCAAACAAGGCGGTAAAGTCACATACCGCGGAATCGTTCACTTCGGACGCAAAGCAGAAGGTGCACGCTCCAACATCGAGTGTGACACACTCATCATGGATAACAAATCAACATCTGATACAATCCCTTACAATGAAATCTTAAACGATAACATTTCATTAGAGCACGAAGCGAAGGTATCAAAAGTATCAGAAGAACAACTATTCTACTTGATGAGCCGCGGTCTTTCTGAAGAAGAAGCAACAGAAATGATCGTCATGGGCTTCATCGAGCCATTTACAAAAGAACTACCAATGGAATATGCCGTTGAAATGAACCGTTTGATTAAGTTCGAGATGGAAGGTTCGATTGGTTAATACAGAGGTTTGAAAATGATTGATATAAGAGGTTGATGAAGCGTGCCGAATTTGTGCCGATTCAGATGACCTTTTAGTGAAGAAGACGAACTTTTTAAGTTCGTCTCAGGCTGTCGAGAAAATCTTGACAGCCTTATTTTTTCCCTTAAAATTCCCATCTCCTCATTTTATAATAGAGAAA
>NZ_JBFEFT010000018.1:0-81971 GCF_047229225.1 Bacillus sp. 179-C3.3 HS
TAAGCCCAAAAAGGTATAGGCTGTATATAAGTCTGCCCCGACAAGGAACCAAACGAGAAGTCCACCAAACTTTCTTCCACCAACAGACCATTCTTCTACTGTCTGCCTTGAAGATTTGTCACGACCAGCGACAAAGCCGATCACTACGACAATGAAAATAATACTTGCAGTAATCAATAACGCTGTTAAATTTCCTTGCATCAGTCAGTTCCTCCATTTGAAAATTGCATCCTGTAAATAATAAATGTGCAAATCGGTGTAAGGACAATCCAAAGTAAGAGCCAGAAGTGGAAAAAAGGCAGCCCCATGACAAATGGATGAATCCGATTCACAAACGGGAGCAGTATAAGCTGTCCGATGAATGGAATCGATATGAGTAGTAGCATGATGAATTTTTTATTCATAGTTTCCTCCTGAAAGATTTGTAATTTCATAATAATAGCAGTTGTCTGACAAGATCACAATACCATTTTCAGAAAAAACAATCATTTTCATGAATATCATACTAATATAATGCTTTAGTTCTAAAAGAGATTTTTATATGAAGATTTAAAAGGGGGCATTTTATATCAATATGGAGAAATAATATATAAAACAAATAAAAAACCCCAGCTTGGTCACTGGGGGACTTTGTGATCTTATAGGAAATCAGAGACTTCTTCGATATCGAAACGATTGCTTTTGTGTGCTTCTTTTGCTGCTTTCCCAACAGAAATCAACATGACTGGTTCGTAGCGCCCGCTCACATTGAACTCTTTGATGTAAGCTTCTTTGCTAAATCCACCCATTGCACACGTATCATAGCCCATTGCTTTCGCTGCCAGCATGAGTTGCATCGCTGCCAATGAAGCGTTTGAGTAGGCTGCTTCACGTGCATACTGCTCGCTTTGATAAGCGCCGTTAATTTGGGTCATCAGAGTTTCTTTAATGTCTTCAGTAATGAATCCTTGTTCTGCAAGCTCGCTATAGATTTTTTCACCATTTTTATTTGCTTCTAGGTCACCTAATACAGCGATGACAGCGGATGCTTGAGATACTTGCTTTTGGTTGTAAGCAATTGGTAATAACTTCGCTTTTGATTCAGCGCTATGAAAAACAGTGAAATGCCAATGTTGAAGATTCCAAGCAGACGGTGCTTTTGTCGTAATGTCAAGGAGTTCTTTTAGCTCTTTTTCTGTCATTTCATGGGAAGTATCATACTCTTTTACTGAAGCTCTTTCTTTTAAAATTTCAATCGTTTTTTGATCGATCGCCATTGGATATTTCCTCCCGTTTCTGTAAATAGTATGGTACAATAAATAAAAAAGTGAGAAACTTACTTATTGTAACTAGAGCCATTTTAAATGGAAATGGGTTCCTTTGTCAATCAAACATGAAAAGAGGCTGAAATATATGGAATTCCAACTATGTCCACGCATTCAGCAGGCGTTTGTACTTCTCGGTAAAAGGTGGAATGGTCTCATCATCCATGTGTTGCTAGATGGACCAAAACGATTCAAGGACTTAACAGACATTATTCCATCTATTAGCCAAAAAATGCTAGCAGAACGTTTAAAGGAGCTTGAGCAAGAAGGAATTATAAAGAGAACGGTTGTGCCTGAGACACCTGTGAAAGTCATTTATTGTCTGACTGAAAAAGGGAATGCCTTAAGCGATGTATTCGGAGAAGTATCACGCTGGGCAGGGGAGTACGCCGGATCACATGATAAAAAGAAGCAAGCCTAGTTTTAGGTTTGCCCAAACGTTTTTTCTTCTGATGAATATGCTGATGTTAGGCATATGACAAAGGAGGAAAAGGCATGTACCCGTATACTCCGTATTTCCGAGGCGGAGCCCCTGGCATTCCGCCGCATGAATCCAGAGTCCCTTTGGTTTTTGGTTTTGGCGCTCCTTTAGTCGGCGGATTGCTTGGCGGTTTTCTAGGTAGTGCGATCTTTAATTATCCCCGTCCGTATTATCCGCCCCCAGGACCTGTTCCACCTTATGGCGGCGGATATCCACCTTATTATTAAAAAAAGAGTAAGCCTGCTTCGTACGAAAGCAGGCTTTTTATAATGGAATATCTATTTCAGAAATGCCCGGATCATCATGCTTTAAAAACATAATCTCCAAAATACCATCTTGGTAGGAAGCCTTCGTCCCTTTCCTTTTCACAGCGGCAGGGAGGACAATCTTTTTATGTGTATTCTCTTCAGGAAAGTGATCGATATATAAGAGATTGGCTGTGTGTTTAATTTTTACTTGATCTTTATTGGGATGCGTCAGTTCAATTTTTACAAATACATGATCTGTTGTCTCAAACAGTTCGATATTCGGTTCCTTTCTTTTCTGATCATCTGTTTCGCTTTTTTGATTGGTTTGAGAGAGAGGATCCTGAAAGGGGAACTGAGCAGAATAATTGGAGCCGAAAACACTTTCCATCACCTGATTGACATACTGCTCTACATCTTTTGGATCCGAATTCTTTAACGTTTCTTTTGAAAATTGCTTTTGAAAAGGGAATAGTCGGTTCCAGTTAAACATGCACATCATCCTTTCTAAATGCCCTGAATTAGTGTATGCCCATTCAGGTATGCGCGTGCTATAATATACGATAGGTTTTAGAAAGGAATGGTTAGCTTGAATCAGCAACAACAATCAAAAGGTGTTCTGTATACAGCAGCATCTTTTATCTTATGGGGACTATTCCCATTATATTGGAAACTGATGGATCATATTTCGTCAGGCGAAATTTTAGCGCACAGAATCGTATGGTCGTTTGTCTTTATGTGCGGTGTTCTCCTTTATTTAAAGCAAGTTCGGCCAGCCATGCAAACAGTAAAAGGTCTTATGATGGATGGAAAAGCACTGTTTTCCTTATTGTTATCTGCGATTTTAATTTCGGTCAATTGGTACGTGTACATATGGGCAGTCAATCATCATCTTATGCTAGAAGCTAGTTTAGGATATTATATTAATCCACTTGTTTCGGTCGTATTAGGCATCATCTTTCTAAAAGAACGACTGAATAAGGTCCAGACGATTGCGATTCTCATTGCCGCCGCTGGTGTGGTGATTTCAACGATTCAATATGGATCATTTCCGGTCGTTGCTTTCTTATTAGCCTTTAGCTTTGGTTTTTATGGATTGATTAAAAAAAGAATGGCCTTTACGAGTGCAATCGGTTTAACCATTGAAACGATGCTACTCGCACCGGCTGCCCTTGTATATTTATTATTCTTCTTAAAGGAACCAGTGGTGACGATGCAACCAAGCAGCTTTGGCTCTCTTGGACTCCTCTTCTTTGCAGGCGTGTTTACAGCTGTGCCGTTGCTGTTGTTTTCTGAAGGGGCGAAACGAATTCCGCTGTTCCAAGTGGGCATTTTGCAATACATTGCACCGACCATCACGTTGTTCTTGGGAGTATTTGTGTACCATGAACAGTTATCCGTGGCGAAGATTGTCACATTTATCTGTATTTGGATTGCCATCTTATTGTTTACGACATCACAATTACGCATGAAAAAAACGGCAAATTCTCATTAAGATCGAAAGCAGTTTGCTTTTTTTTGGAGACGGAACATGTCATAATAAGTTGTCAACAAATCTGTAGGGGTGATCACATGACACCAGCCGATGAGCTTGTCATCGCATACCGATCTTTATGGAAAAATCGTCAGCTTGATGTTCGTGATTTGGCATCTTTGAACGAGGCGATCCGTGATGATTTACTGGACGCACGTACTCATCCACGTGCAAGAAAATCATTACATGAGAAGTATGTGTTGGCTGTAGAAAGAATTTTAGAAAGCGCTGCTGTGCAAGACCATCAATTACAGCTGATCAGCTTACATACAAAAAATCTCCGAGAATTAATTCATAATGAAGGAAGGAACCACTCATGAAACCAATTCAAACGGAAGATGTCTCAGCACATCTTGCATCGTTTTTCAATCGCCCAGTATACATCCATCTGGAAACGACAACTGGCTCTTATTCAGCTCATATGAATGAACAGAATATGACAGTCGTGGCCTATATCCGCAATGCAAAAGTTGTTTATTCACAGGCGAAAATAAAAGGACAAGGTCCGTACCGTGTCGGGATGAAAACAGAAGATGGCTGGATTTACGCAGAAGGATTGACCGACTATGTATTCGATGAAAAAGGCCGTCTTCTTTTAGCAGGGCACCTGCCGGACGGAAAACTGGCCATCTCATTACAAATTAGTGAAACACCATTTCAGGTGTAAAAGAAAGGGTGACGAGTTTTGAATGAACATGTACTTGTAATGCTACCTCACCCCGATGATGAATCCTTCGGAGTCGCAGGTCTCATCGCACAAAGCAGAAAACGCGGAATTCCCGTCACGTATGCATGCGGTACGCTTGGCGAAATGGGAAGAAACATGGGCAGTCCAACATATGCGAACCGTGAAACGCTTCCTGAATTAAGAAAGCAAGAACTCATCAATGCTTGTAAAGAAATGGACATCACAGATTTACGCATGCTTGGACTACGAGATAAAACGTTAGAATTTGAAGATGATGAATACTTAGCAGATGTGATGGAAGAGATCATTGATGAAGTGAAACCAACACTTATCGTCACATTTTACCCAGGACACGGTGTACACCCTGACCACGATGCAACAGGGGAAGCTGTCATTCGGGCGCTTTATCGCAAGAAAAAAGAAGACCGCCCTGTGACATATTGTATGGCCATTACGAGAAATAGAGAAGACGTGATAGGGAAGCCTGACATCACGATCGATATTACAGATGTGGCAGATATTAAGATGAATGCCTTAAGAGCGCACAGAACGCAAACAGAAGGTATGCTAAAAGAACTGGAACAAAAACTGAAAAACAAAGAACCAGTCGTCCAACAATGGTTTGATGAAGAAATTTTCTGGACGTATCAATGGAATGACTAAATATAAGAGCAGCTTACTTCAGTAGGCTAGTGCAGGCAGTTGAAACGCATTCGGCTGCCTGTTTTTCATGACAATTGTATTGTTTGAATAGGTCTAACATATGACTTTTAGAAAGGAAATGTCACTTGAATGATTGATAGCGCTTACGATCGGTCAAGTGCAAATGAGGGAGATATATTCTAATGGCAAAGTTGAGGTTGTTATTAGCAGCGAATCTGATTTCAACAGTAGGGACTGGGGTCACTTCATATTTAATCATTTGGTTATTAGTCGATCAGTTAAAGCAGTCTGTTTTATATGGCATTTTAACAATGGTCACGATGATGTTTGTGTTCATTGCTTCTCCCTTTTTAGGGAGCTTAGTTGACCGGCACTCTCGGAAACACTTATTTCTTCTATTAGAAATAGTAGGTGCATTGATCCTCGTTGTATTTCTTGTTTTCTATCATACTTCACATATGGTGAATGTGATTCTTGTTGTTTTATTGATCTTGTATCATACAACCTATGATGCGATCAAATATCCAACCTTATCTGCACTCACGCAAGAGATGTTTCGTAAAGAGGAGTATAGTAAAGTAAATAGTAGCTTAGAAGTTCAAGGGCAAGCAGCGTTAATGATTAGCTCTGGATTGGCCGCGTATTTGATCGGTCATATATCATTTACCATCATCTTGGTTATAAACTTGATCACATTTGTTATCGCAGCGATTTTCATCTATAAACTTCCTTATCAATCAAATCATGAGATCAAACAACAATCGAATGCGACCAAAAGCGCATCCTATTGGGTGAATTTCATTTCATCACTACACTATCTTTTTAGGCGTAAAATTCTGTTTATTCTGTTATTAACGACTTTTGTTCCAAGCATCGTCATCATCGTCGCTAATTATTTAGATCCGATTTTTATTTATCAGTATTTACATGAGGGACCCTCAGTGATTGGTGTCGCAAATATTCTTTATGCGATCGGAGCAATTGGTGCTGGTTTTATTGCGTACCAAATGTCAAAGAAACTTGGAGACATTGCGGGGATTATTTTATTTATGATTGTCTTTGCTATTGCAACGATTGCCATTTTCCTCATGCCTCATGCAGTGACGTTTATGGTCGCAAGTCTATTCTGGGGAAACTCAAACGCAGCCATTAGAATTTTCAGGAAAAGTTATATGTTTCATCAAGTTGATAACGCATATATGGGGCGCGTGAATTCATTGATGAACGCATGTAAGTTATTAGGCCAAATTTCTCTCATCGGTATTTTAACCATCACGGTCGTGCCGGCAGGAAGGCCTCATGTTGGCTACCTCATCTTATTTATTATTGTGTTGCTCTCTCTACTTGTGACCACATATTTCTTTATGAAAAAAGTCCGCACAGTCAAATAAAAAATCAACCGAAAGAAGTCGGTTGATTTTTTAGGTGATCCTAAAAACGAAGGTACACGTCTATATCAGTTGTCTCGGGTGTTGTTATGCATGCTGTTTTTGATATCGTTTTTCAATCAATCGAAGCCGGCCAAAGAGGACAATTGCGCCAGTAGCAAGCCCAGCAATTAATCCGATCCAATAGCCAAATGCCCCAAAAGAAGTATAGGTGCCGATAAAGTAACCGACCGGTAGACCAATTACCCAATATGAAACAAAGGCTGCGATGAGTGTATAGTTGACGTCCTTATAGCCGCGAAGTGCCCCTTGTATCGGTGCTGCAACTGCATCAGACAGCTGGAAAAAGATCGCGTAAATCAAAAATTGCTGTGTCATGTGTAATACCGCTGAATCGGTTGTGTATAGCCCTGCAATCTCAGGTCTCAATAACATAATAATTCCTGCTGTACATAGCGAGAAAAGAACAGCAGTTCCAATGCCGAGATAGCTGTATTGTTTAGCATCCTGATAACGCTTCGCACCTACTTCATAGCCCACTACGATGGTTAATGCCATTGATATGCCAAGTGGTAAGATATATAAAATAGAAGCAAAGTTCATTGCTGCTTGGTGACTGGCGATGGTGACCGTATCAAAGTGCCCCATGAATAGGGTGACCGCGGCAAAAATACTTGTTTCAAAAAAGATGGCAAAGCCAATCGGTAAACCGATTTTCAATATTTGTCCAATGCGGGACGGATTGAAACGGGGAAACGTTTGAAACAAATGAAATGATGTAAATGGTTCTGCTTTCATCACAATCCACACACTTATAAGGAAAATCGCCCAATACGTCAAGGCGGATGCTAGACCAGCTCCGGCTCCGCCAAGTGCTGGAAAACCAAATTTCCCGAAAATCAATAAGTAATTGAGAACAAAGTTAATGGGTAGTGCAGATAACGTGATCACCATGGTCACACGTGTTTTCCCTAACGCATCAATGAATGATCTCATAACAGAATAGCCAAATAGAGGAATGATGCCAATCGCAAGGAAACGAAGAAAACCCTCCGAGATCACGATGACGGATTGTTCAAGCCCAAGACCGCCTAAAATATGAGGGACGGCAGTCATTCCAATTAGGATGACGACGACACTTAAAAGAAGGGATAAATAAAGGGCTTGTAAAACAGCTCGGGGAACATCCTCTTTCTGATTTGCCCCCATGAGCTGAGCGACAATTGGCGTAACAGCCATAAGAATTCCGGCAAGCCCCGTATAAACCGGCGTCCATAAACTTGAACCGATGGCAACCCCGGCAAGATCCTCTGCACTTACCTTTCCTGACATCACAGTGTCTAAAAATGTAATAAGTGAAAGGCCTGCTTGTGTAATTAATATTGGAATTAAAATGGTTAAAAAATGTGCGAATTTTGCACGAATAGTTGTTGTTTCTCTCATATTAAGTTCCTCTCTTAGCAACAATAACGAGAGGAATTATATCATGCTATGTAAAAAAATCAATTCTCCGTCGGATTGTTTTTTTTTGGCTGCTTCGTTTTTTTAAACATTTGGGCATAAATAAAAGATAGACTGACCACACCTAAAATACTGCAAGCGTATTGAATCACTTTTTGAATCGTCAAATCAGCTCACCTCCATACACATAGAATGCACACATTTTGTGATTTTATGACATAGTGAGCGAAGGAGGAGAATTATCAGATGATCTATCGTACCAACGAAGAAGCAACCTTTAAAACAGAGATGAAAACCCATTTAATACAGATCGAGATGGATACGAATAAAATCATTGAATCTATTGATCAAACAGACCAATGTCTACTGTGTGAGCTTGAATCATTACATGATCAATTTAATGCAATGCATGCAGAGGCCTCTTCGTTTTATTTACAATCGTATATGGAGGAATTCACTCCGGCATTTGCTGAATTTTCTATCGCGATTGAGCAACTATCAAAGCAAAAACACGGAGCACTTATCGTCATCCAAAGGCGAGACGAGGTAGAGAATTTCATTCAAAAAGGAACACCCCTACATGCAAGAATCAGCGCATCATTAATAGAAAGCATTTTTTACCCTGGAAACCCGCTTCACGATGGTGCTCTATTAGTAAAAGAAAACACACTCGTGTCTGCCGCAAATCTACTTCCACTCACATCAAAAAAAGTCAATCCATCTCTTGGCACTAGGCATCGGGCAGCAATAGGACTCTCTGGCATGACAGATGCACTTGTGCTAGTGGTGTCAGAAGAAACTGGCAAAATGTCGTTTGCAAAAGAAGGGGTATTATACCCGTTAACCGTAAAAGACCGAAGTCAAATGTAATGTTCAAAAGAAAAAAGTAGAACTTTCATTTTCTTCATCCGTATACAATGATATGAGGATAAATGGCATTCATTTTGTCATTCACACCAATCTAACAGGAAGGGGCGTAAATATGTCTACCGCCATCGTATCTATCGTTTCGATCGTACTCTGGATTGTCGTCATAAAGGAACTTGAAAAACCCTCAAAAGAAATGAGCGGACGGAAAGTATGTACTTTCATGTTTGCTGGTTCATTATCTACGGTCATTCTGACGATTTCATTTTTTCAGCATCATCTATTTTAAAAACATGCACATGCATGAATGAAATAGAAACAAAAAGACAGCATTCTTCAAGTGGAGGATGCTTTTTGTCATGCAGCGAAAGAAAAAACACGCAATTAAGTAAAAAGTCATTTGATACAGAAAAATTTGTCATGTAGAATAGAACTATAAAACTAGTAAAGTGCTTGTTTTGACAAAGTTCTCTACGTCAACTTAAAAATTCCTTAAAAAATGTTTATAAACATAGCGATCAGCCGATAGAAATGATAAGGCTTTGTTTTAGCATTTTGAGTTTGTTGCTCGAACCTATTTGATATTGCCCAATGTCTTCATGTCTAGTAATATAATAGAAATGAAGACAAAATAGTTCAAGAGAATCAGAACCATTAAATGCTAAACTCAAAACTAGTACATAAGTATTATTGAGTGAAATTACGAAAGGCGGAGATTCATCTATGAAGAAAAAAGTAGTAACCGGCCTCACAGTTTCAGCGATCGCTGGCTCGGCTGTCATTGCGGCTCCTGCAGAAGCACAGACGATCAAGGTGAAAAGCGGTGACTCACTTTGGAAGATCGCCGAACAGTACAATACAAGTATTTCGGAGCTCCAATCTCTTAATCAATTAAAAACAACCATGATATTTGCAGGACAAAGTTTGAAAATTCCTGGCGAAAAGAGCACGAAGTCTACCTCTTCAACAGCAAAGAAATCAAGTGCTCAAACGACATCTAGCTATACAGTTAAGCTTGGAGATTCACTGTGGATGATTGCGAAAAATCATCACATGTCCGTCTCAAGCTTGAAAAGCTTAAATAGTTTAAACAGTGACCTCATTCGTCCTGGACAAAAGCTAAAAGTATCTGGAACCACTACAAGCAGTAGTCAGTCTACTAGTTCTAGCTCTAAATCTAGCACAAGTCAAAAGTCAACAAGTGCGAAACCATCACCATCAGCTAGTACATACAAAGTCAAATTAGGCGATTCACTGTGGAAAATTGCAAACTCGCTCAACATGTCAATTGGTGAAATTAAAACATTGAACCAATTAAAGTCTGATACGATTTATCCAAATCAAGTTTTGAAGGTGAAAGGTTCAGTCGCGTCACAACCAAGTCAGCCGAAGCCATCTACGAAACCTAGCAACCAGACGTCTAATGGGAATCAATCATCAAGCAGTAAAGCAACTACTTATACTGTGAAGTCTGGTGATTCGTTATGGAAGATCGCCAATCAATTTAACGTGCAAGTTCAGTCGATCCGTACAGCGAACAGCTTAAAAAGCGATATGCTGAGAATTGGACAAGTATTGAAAATCAATGGCGCTTCTGGTTCTACGGGATCATCATCTACTGGAACAACGAAGCCAGCTACTGATAATAAAACGAGTGTCCCAATGAATGCGAAAATTAGCACGATGATTCAAGAAGGTAAAAAATTAACTGGAACACCTTACAGATGGGGTGGCAATACGCCTGCTGGATTTGATTGTAGCGGATTTATTTACTATCTCATCAATAAAGTTTCATCTGTATCTAGATTGAGCACAGCTGGCTACTGGAATATGATGACGCCTGTAAGCTCCCCGCAAGTTGGAGACTTTGTTTATTTCACAACGTACAAAGCAGGTCCATCTCATATGGGGATATACCTTGGTGGAGGAGATTTCTTGCATGCTGGTGACAGCGGAGTAGGAATTGCAAACTTAAGCAACCCTTATTGGAAGAAAGCTTACTTAGGGGCAAAACGATTCTTTTAAAAAAAGCCGATTTTCGGCTTTTTTTGTTTGACTTTTATACCGGTTGTCCATACTGATATTAAAAGGGGGACGACGTCAAATGAAAATGTTAAGATGGGCAATCGTGATGTGTTTGATCCCTGTCATATCAGCTTGTCAAGCACCACCGAAAAAGGAAACGACTGAAGAGAGTCATGAAGCTGTAGCACCTAAAAGAGAGCCAATTGTCACAACACTGATGAATACTAGTGGCCAAAAGATCGGAACCATTGAAGTAAGTGAATCTGATTCATCTGGACTCGACTTGCATGTAAAAGCAAAAGGACTCCCACCAGGACCACACGGTTTTCATATTCACGAAATAGGGATATGTGAAACACCGGATTTTGAAACAGCAGGCCCTCATTTTAACCCAACTCACCGAGAGCACGGTTTTGACAATCCGAAGGGGCACCATGCTGGTGATATGCCTAACTTAGAAGTCGGAGCAGATGGTCAAATCGATGTCGTAGTGAATGTCCCAAATGTGATGCTGCATGGGGGAGAAAATGAATTGCTGGCTCAAAACGGAAGAAGCTTTGTCATTCATGCCGAAGCCGATGATTACTTAAATAATCCGTCTGGAAATTCAGGAAAACGGATCGCCTGCGGTGCAATCACAAAAGAAATGGTAAAATAACAGAAGAAAAGCCTTTATGTATTGAGTGCATAAAGGTTTTTTTAGTATACTTGGTGAGGAAAATGATCGAAGAGAGGAATTAAACATATATGTTCAACCAACAATCACTCCCAGAAGAAATCCAAGCAATGATCGCAACGAAAGTAAAAGAGCTTGAAGAAGAATTTCGACCATTAATAGGAAAAGGCGGCTATGAATCACAAGATTCTTCTATTATAGAGGATGCGATGATCGCACTTGCACTAGGAAAGAACGTCTTACTGAAAGGACCTACCGGTTCAGGAAAAACAAAATTAGCAGAAACATTATCCGCTTTCTTTCAGCAACCGATGCACAGTGTCAACTGTTCAGTGGATCTTGATGCCGAAAGCTTAATAGGGTATAAAACCATTCATAACGATGGACAAGTCGCTTCAATTGAATTTATCGAAGGACCTGTCACAAAAGCAATGAAAAAAGGGCACCTTTTATATATTGATGAAATTAACATGGCAAAGCCAGAAACATTACCGATTTTAAATGGTGTTCTTGACTACCGAAAAATGATGACAAACCCATTCACTGGTGAAGTCGTTCGAGCAGAAGAAGGCTTTGGTGTCATCGCAGCAATCAATGAAGGATATGTCGGGACAGTGCCATTGAATGAAGCACTGAAAAACCGATTTGTCGTGATAGACGTACCTTATATTGGCGGAGATATTTTAAAGGAAGTCTTACAAACCCAATCTGTTTTAAAAGATGAAAAACAAATTGACCAATTTGTGCAGCTTTCATCAGATCTGATTACACAAGCGCATAACGGACAAGTGAGTGAAGAAGCTGCGTCTATTCGAGCACTTTTAGACACATGTGATCTCGCGCAGTATATCCCACCGCTTCGTGCAGTGGAACGGGGAATTGTTGAAAAACTAGAAGATGACCGGGAAAAAGCAGCGGTACGAAATATCGCCCAAACATTATTCGAGTGAGGTTCTGACTTTTGAAATTTATCAAATTTAATGACAGCAGAATCGATTCATTTTTATTTATGGAATTAACTGACCTAGCCAAAACACTAGCAAAAAGTGATCATGTCGAGCTTGAATACGGTGTTCAATCCTACTATGATCCTTTTGAAAAGAAAATTTTCATCAGTCATTTTTGGGATGACCGAAAACAAGAAGACATGATGGCAGGGCTGAAAAGTGATGTGTTTTTGCGTGCAGTCGGGACAGTTTACAGTGACTTGGCTGTATTTGAGGACATCATTCGCTACGCACACACACTAACAATACCGGATGTATGTAAACAATTGTTTATGCTGTTTGAAGATATCCGCATTGAAGAGCAGATTAAGCGTGATCGCCCAGGGACCAAAAAGGTCTTTAAGCGAAGAAGAGAACTTTATCGTCGTCACTTTAAGACCCAATTAACAATCAACCAAGAACGAAGCATCTTAACGGACGCATTGTTTTGTGCGATTTATGTCAAGCTGACGGCTGACTCTCCTTTAGAAGAGATCCCAGCGCTTCATGAACGGATCAATCCAATGATCCCGTTCATCGAATCGAGTCTTGAACGTGTATATGACGCAGCTTCAACATCTGACATTGCAACCATTGTGAAAGAATTGACCGAAGGCTTTGATGAACTTCTTGAAAAAGACATGTTGAATACGTATTTCTTTTTCCCAGAATTGGATTATGAACAAGCGGCAAAAGAACCACTGTTCCATGACTTGAAAAGAAAGCCGAAATTAAGTGAGGATATAAAAGTCGATCGGGAAAAAGATGGGGACGAAGACATTCACCAAGAATATATGGAAGTATGGCATAGAGAGACGGAAGCCCCATCAAAAAGCTTTCTCCAATTTGATTTGGAGCATGGTGGCAAAAGTGATCTCGGCAAGGACGCCGCAAGAGAAGGAGACGACGGGGATCAGGCACTTGGAACTGTTCAAGGCTCTGCAAAACAAACCCATCGTAAAGATTATACAAAACTTGAAGCATTAGAAGCGGCTGAAGGGGAAGAAAGCGGAGCAGATGCTAGTGAAAATGGGAAAGAGAATAAATTTGCCTTCCCAGTGATGATCTCGCCAGATTCTCCCTCACTGGAACAAATCGATATGTATAAGCAGCATGCAAAAGCCATTGAGCCATATCAAAAACGCTTAAAACAAATGATTCAAAAAACACTTGAGCATAAAAAAACATGGCCAAAAACAGACCTTCATGCAGGAAGGCTTAATAAAAAACTCGTTCGATATTTTACAGAGTCTAATCCGCGTCTGTTCTATAAAAAGCAAGCACCATCAACTCAAATTGATGCAGTTTTCACACTGCTCGTTGACTGTTCTGCGAGTATGTTTGACAAAATGGATGAAACGAAAAAAGGAATCGTTCTTTTTCATGAGGCATTAAAATCAGTTCAAGTACCGCACCAAATTGTTGGGTTTTGGGAAGATACAAACGATGCGACTGAAACGAGCCAGCCGAACTATTTTAATACAGTAGTGTCGTTCAAAGACTCTTTATTTGATAGTGGTCCTTCGATTATGTCACTTGAACCTGAGGAAGATAACCGCGATGGTTATGCCATTCGACAAATGACAAAAATGATTCTAAAGCGGAGAGAAGATCAAAAGTTTCTCATTGTGTTTTCTGACGGGGAACCAGCAGCTTTTAGCTACGAACAAAACGGAATCGTAGATACGCATGAGGCTGTTCTTGAAGCGAGGAAAAAAGGAATTGAGGTCATCAATGTCTTTTTATCCAATTCGCCCATTGAAGAAGCGCAAATGAAAACAATCCAAGACATGTATGGCAGGTTCAGCATTTTTGTACCAGATGTCGATACATTACCGGATGTATTGTATCCATTATTGAAGAAACTACTGCATAAAAGCATCGGGGCATAAGGTTTTGCCCCTTTCTTCAAATTATTTTTCGGAATGATTTAAATTTTTTGTTTTTCTTTGAATTTTTTATCTTTAATTGAACAAAGAATGTAGAAAGTAATCCAAAACAGTGGTAGAATATTATTGGAAGCGTTTTATTACATAAATTTGGTCATTATGTTCTGGAAGTTATATCGAGATAGTGTTCTAACACTTGATGATCAAAGTTGGGGGTAGTGTTCAAAATGTTTCAAAATGATGTGAAACAACCGTTGAGTTGGGAAGAATTTCATGGTCCGAACCTCGGCTATGTGCTCGAGCTCTACGATCAATATGTCCAAGATCCTAATAGTGTGGAGGAAGAACTAAGAGGCATATTTGATGAACTTGGTGCACCGCCGAGCGAAATGAAGGAGGAAATTGGGAAAAAAGAAAATAGCGTAGTTACTTCTGAACAAATCCAAAAGATAGCATCAGTCGTAAAACTGGCAGAAGACATCAGAACGTATGGCCATTTAAATGCTTCCGTCAATCCTCTTCGTAAAGAGGAATTAAAAGAGTTATTTCCTCTAAAGGAATATGGGTTAACAGAAGAAGATGTAAAGCATATTCCGATTTCAATTATCAGTGCAAATGCACCAAAACACATTACTAACGGCATAGAAGCCATTAATCATTTAAGAAACACGTATAAGCGTACCATTTCATTTGAATTTGATCACGTCCATGATTTCGAAGAACGGAACTGGATCTCAAGTTCTATTGAATCTGGTGAGCTATTTAAGAAAAAACCAGCTGATAAGCTAGTTTCAGTATTCAAAAGATTAGTAGAAGTCGAGCAATTCGAGCAATTCCTTCATAAAACGTTTGTTGGACAAAAGCGTTTTTCTATTGAAGGATTGGATGCACTCGTACCAATACTAGATGAAATTATATCAGAGTCCGTGACACAAGGGACTTCAAATATTAACATTGGTATGGCGCATAGAGGTCGTTTAAATGTGTTAACACATGTGCTGGGAAAACCGTATGAAATCATTTTCTCGGAGTTCCAGCATGCGCCTAATAAAGAGCTTGTGCCATCAGAAGGTTCTATTGGCATCAGCTACGGATGGACTGGGGATGTAAAGTACCATCTTGGAGCTGATCGTCAAATTAAAGACGAAGATACAAAGAGTGCGAGAGTCACACTTGCCAATAACCCGAGTCACTTAGAGTTTATTGACCCGATTATTGAAGGAAGTACACGCGCCGCTCAAGAAACGCGGACTCAAAAAGGGTATCCAGTTCAAGACGAAGAAAAAGCACTAGCTATTTTGATTCATGGAGATGCTGCGTTCCCTGGGGAAGGTATTGTGGCAGAAACATTAAATTTAAATCAATTAGTTGGATATCAAGTAGGCGGAACGATCCATATCATTGCAAACAATATGATTGGATTTACAACCGAAAGCAATGAATCACGTTCAACAAAATACGCTAGTGACCTTGCTAAAGGCTTTGAAATTCCAATCGTTCACGTCAATGCGGATGATCCAGAAGCATGCTTAGCGGCTGTTCAGCTCGCTGTTGAATACCGTAAACGCTTCAAAAAGGATTTCTTAATTGATCTTATCGGTTATCGTAGATATGGCCATAATGAAATGGATGAACCATCTACAACTCAACCAATGCTATACGATGCGGTCAGAAAGCATAAAACGGTCAAAAATATCTTTGCTGATAAACTGATCGAAGAAGGTCTTCTGACAAAAGAGCAAAAAGAAGAAATCGAGCAAGCTGTGACAACGAAACTAGAAGACGCGTATAAAAAAGTACCTTCTAAGAAAGAACGGACGATTCAAGAAATCGAACTGCCTGAGCCAGTATCTAATGGTTTCCCAGCAGTTGACACGTCAGTTGAATTTGATGTGTTAAGAAAGCTAAATGAAGAATTAATTAGCTGGCCGAAAGACTTCCAAGTATTCGGTAAGCTAAAGCGGATCCTTGAAAAACGTGCAAAGGTGTTTACAGATGACCGTAAAGTGGAGTGGTCACTTGGGGAAGCACTGGCATTTGCATCTATATTAAAAGACGGTACGCCAATTCGAATGACCGGACAGGATTCAGAGCGAGGAACTTTTGCACAAAGAAACCTTGTTCTTCATGACAGTCAAACGGGCAAGGAGTTTATTGCGCTCCATCAATTAAGTGATGCCAATGCATCATTTACAGTTCATAATAGCCCGCTGTCAGAAGGCTCTGTCATCGGATTTGAATACGGATACAATATTTACTCTCCTGAAACGTTAGTCATTTGGGAAGCTCAATTCGGGGACTTCGCCAATGCGGCGCAAGTGTATTTTGACCAATTTATTTCAGCTGGCCGCGCAAAATGGGGACAAAAATCAGGGCTCGTCATGCTCTTACCACATGGATATGAAGGACAAGGTCCAGAACATTCAAGCGGTAGAACAGAACGATTCCTGCAATCAGCCGCTGAAAATAACTGGACAGTTGCGAACCTTACTAGTGCGGCGCAATACTTCCATATTCTTAGAAGACAGGCCAAAATGTTACTACGGGAAGAGATTCGTCCGCTTGTTATTATGACACCAAAGAGTCTGCTTCGTAATCCGAACACATTATCTGAAGTTCAAGAATTAACGGATGGACAGTTCCAAGCAGTGCTGGAACAGCCTGGTCTTGTGCATGATCATGAAAAGGTATCACGCCTCGTTCTGTCGAGTGGAAAGGTATCGATTGATATCAGTGATCGCTTCACTCAAATGGAAGATCCAAAGGATTGGCTGCATATTGCGAGAGTGGAACAATTATATCCGTTTCCTGCTAAAGATATTAAAGCGATTTTATCGAAATTACCAAACTTAGAAGAAATCGTGTGGGTACAAGAAGAACCACAAAATATGGGGGCTTGGGGTTACATTGAGCCATATTTACGAGAAATTACATCAGAAAAAGTAAAAGTACGTTATATCGGCCGCAGAAGACGCTCAAGTACGGCTGAAGGTGATCCAACTGTTCATAAAAAAGAACAAGAACGAATTGTATCTGATAGCTTGACTCGCAAAAACTAAGGGGGAAATGAAAAATGGCGGAAATTAAAGTACCTGAATTAGCGGAATCAATCTCGGAAGGAACGATCGCACAATGGCTAAAACAGCCAGGCGATTATGTGGAGCAGGGAGAATACCTGCTCGAACTTGAAACAGATAAAGTCAATGTCGAACTGACTGCCGAAGAATCCGGTGTCTTAAAAGAAGTACTCAAAGATTCTGGTGACACTGTTCAAGTTGGAGAAGTCATCGGAATCATTGCAGCAGGTGAAGCTGGCGGAAGCGAGTCCGCAGCTCCAGCACCTGAGAACGCTTCTGCATCCGAATCTAATGAAGAACAGGCAGCTCAACCAAAAGAAGCGACGCCACAAGAAGAACCAAAATCTAATAACGGCAGAACCATCGCTTCTCCTGCAGCTAGAAAGCTAGCGAGGGAAAAAGGACTAGACTTATCTGAGATTCCAACCGTAGATCCGCTGGGCAGGGTACGAAAGCAGGATGTGGCTTCATATCAGAAGAATGAAGCGCCTGCAAGTGCACCGAAAGCTGCGCCAAAAGCTCATGCTGCGGTGCAAAATGAACAAGCAGGTAAACCAGTTGAGCGTGAAAGAATGTCACGCCGCAGACAAACGATCGCAAAACGCTTAGTTGAAGTCCAACAAACAGCTGCGATGTTGACGACATTTAATGAAGTGGATATGACAGCTGTCATGGATCTTAGAAAGCGCCGTAAAGATGCATTTCTTGAGCAAAATGATGTGAAACTTGGCTTCATGTCTTTCTTCACGAAAGCCGTCGTCGCTGCACTGAAAAAATATCCGCTTCTCAACGCTGAAATCCAAGGCGATGAGCTTGTATTGAAGAAATTCTATGACATTGGAATCGCTGTTGCTGCGAATGAAGGACTTGTCGTACCTGTTGTTCGTGACGCAGATAGATTGTCCTTTGCGGGTATTGAAAAAGAAATTGGTCATCTTGCCAAAAAAGCGAGAGACAACAAATTATCTTTAAATGAATTACAAGGTGGATCATTCACGATCACTAATGGTGGAACGTTCGGTTCTCTGCTTTCAACACCCATTTTAAACAGCCCACAAGTTGGAATTTTAGGGATGCATAAAATTCAGCTCCGCCCTGTGGCTATTGATGAAGAGCGTTTTGAAAACCGTCCGATGATGTATTTGGCTCTTTCTTATGATCACCGTATTGTGGATGGGAAAGAAGCGGTTGGCTTCCTAGTCACCATTAAAAACCTACTTGAAGATCCTGAACAGTTATTACTTGAAGGATAATCTTGTGTAGAAAAACTAGCCTCTACAATGGGGCTAGTTTTTTTAGGTTGTTTTACAAAAACATAGATGTAAGTAATTTTATTATGTAAACTAAAAACAAAAACTCCAAATAGGCATTTTACCTAAATGGAGTGGGATGTTAAAACGGTGTCCAGCTCACTAATTGGGCTTTCTTTAATCGTGCTTCTGGTTCGCGCCAATCGATCACGTTCCACCATTTATCAACGTACTTCGCTTTTTCATTTCGATATTGTAAGTAATACGCATGTTCCCATACGTCAAGAGCAAGAAGAGGGATGACGTCCCATTGTGAAAGAAGCTGATGGCGCTCTGCTTGTAAAATTTCTAAACGTTGTGAGCGCGGTGCCCATACTAAGATCGCCCAGCCCACACCTTCTACTTGTTTTGCTGCTTGAGAAAATTGTGCTTGAAAAGCGTCGTAACTTTCAAAGGATTGTACGATGAGGCGCATCATTTCGCCAGTAGGCTTTCTTTTTCCTGAAGGACTCATGCAAAACCAGAAAATACAATGTAAGTAATGACCTGCACCATGGAAGGCAAGCTCACGTTCCCAATGCTTGATCAGCTTAAAATCATTGGTTTTTCTTGCTTTTTGTAGTTCAAGCTCCGCTTTATTGAGACCATCAACATACGTTTGATGATGCTTTTGATGATGCAAATACATAATCTCTTTTGATATATAAGGTTCAAGTGCCTCGTACCGATATGGAAGACGGGGTAATTGATGACGACCAACCGCTACGTCACGAAGTGCTTCATCTTGTTTGATTTCGTCTGCAATGCTTTTAGCCAGATCGTACCAATCTTGCTCGCTGGACCGGTCATCATTCAATTGTTCATTTAAATCTTCAGTAAGCCGAGAAACGGTTTCATCTTGAGATACGGTTTGAATCGAAGTAAGCCACTCTTTCAGTTGCAAACGATATTCTTCTTTAGTCATTTAAACGCCTCATTTCATCTAAAAATGTAGAACAAGCCATCATAGGAAACACAAAAGGATAGCTATGATAATCAATATAGAATTGTTTTGGTAGACCAATTCCCACTGGATAATGCAGGGCGTCATGCGAATGCTGTTGACTCACTAAAAACTGGATGGCGCTTATAATGGCTTTGTCATTTGGTTTTTCATATTGCAGGAGTGCCTCTGTCGCCCAAGCGGTTTGAACAACAGTGCCAAATCGGAGCGGGACGTACGTTTTTACCTCCGCACTTTTACACGATTCACCGAAGCTACCATCTTCTTGTTGGATCTGTTTGATAAAAGCACAAGCCTTTTGAATCGCAGGGTGTGTGGCTGGAAGACCTGCGGCTTTTAATCCTGTTAACGCGGCCCAAGTGCCATAAATATAACAAACGCCCCATCTTCCATACCATGAACCGTTTTTCTCTTGATGATTCAGGAGCCATTTGACACATTGATCTCGTTTGCGGCGAATAGAGGGAGTTGACTTTTTCTGTTCTTCTAACCCAATAAGATGTAGCACACGCCCGGTAATATCGGGGGTTGAAGGATCAATGGCAGCATCCTCTGCAGATTCAAGCGGTAGATGACGCAGTAGGAAGTGATCTTGATTTTTTTCAAATGCAGAAAAGCCACCATCTCGATTTTGCATGGAAAGAAGCCAATCAAATCCACGCCTCCATTGGGTAGGGGCATACAGCTGAGGGATGGCTTTCAGTACAATTTGTGTATCATCACAATCAGGATTATTTGTATTTAAATCTGAAAACCCAAACCCTCCTGGAGCGACCTGCCGATTATGAATCGCCCAATCTGCTTTTTTCATTTGCTGACGATTGAGTAAGTACGTCAAAGACTTTTGAATCATGGGATGTTCTGGTGTTCTGCCTGCTTTTTGAGAGGCGTAACTGACTAAAGCCGTATCCCACACAGTGGATGTTGAATTTTCAGCATACATCACGCCCTGACATGTGGTGATGAGTTGTTTCATTCCTTTGATCGCTTTTTGGATGAGATGATGTTGAGAAGAAAAGCCAAGACTCATCAAGGCATAAACCATAAAAATCGATGCACTTAAATAACTGTAAAGCATACCATCTTTTTCTAGACGATCGAACATAAATCGTTTTGCCGCTTCATATCCGAAAAAGTCCAAGCGGCTATCAAAAGAGACATATGAACGCATATACGTAAGGAAGTCATGAGACGATCGTTCTTCCCTAGCCATAAACCAGTCAAACGGATTTTTAGACATGTTTTCATCGAGATGTGATAAAGATGGAAACGTTCCTTGTGAGGTATACCGTTTGTTAAGTGCAATCATCATCGGGACAAAATGAATTCTTGCATAGGCACTAAGGTGATAAAAATGGAGCGGGAAATATGTAGGGATCAGTAAAATAGACAGAGGGACATAGAAGTAAGGCCATGGGTGCATGCCATTGACCGCAAGCATCCACTTTGTCATAAAATGTACGTCCTTTAAACCACCTTTTGAACGAATATACTGTGCGGCTTTTTCCATATGGGGATCACTTTTTTGATATCTGCCAGAAGTGAGCATCGCACAATACCCTTGCACTGTTGCAGTGACATGTCCGGTTTGATCCGCATAGAGTGAAAAGGAGCCATCCTCATTTTGTTTGGTACGTATTGCTTCTGCCAAATGCCGAATCAATGACTTGTCAGGATCATCTACTGCGGTTAAGAGCATGATCAAAAAAGCATTTGTCATCATGGGACCTTCAAAGCAGAAAACAAAAGCGCCGTCTTCTCTTTGTCTACGTTCTACTTGTGTGTGCAATTCATGAAGATACTCGTTTACCTTCGCTTCGAAAACGTGCATGATTCGTTCAAGCTCCTTTCTTTTCACACTATATTCACGCGGCAGCCTGTCACATGCAAACACAAAAAAGCCGATGACGAATCACCGGCTCTTACGCAATATTTGTCTTACAGATGAATCCAAACGCTTTTGACTTCTGTGTAGTTGTTAAGAGCGTATGAACCCATTTCTCTACCAAGACCTGATTGTTTATAACCTCCAAATGGAGAGGCAGCATCAAAGACATTGTAGCAGTTAACCCATACCGTTCCTGCTTCAAGGCGGGCTGCGATATCATGGGCGTGTTTTAAGTTTTCCGTCCAAAGACCTGCGGCAAGTCCATATTCTGAGTGATTGGCTCGTTCGACCACTTCGTCGATCGAATCGTAAGGAATCGCCGAAAGAACAGGTCCAAAAATCTCTTCTTTTGCAATGGTCATGTCATCTTCCACATCTTTAAATACAGTAGGAGAGACGAAATAACCGGCTTCATAAGGACAATCACCACCCGTAACAGCTGTTGCACCTTCTGATTTTCCTTTTTCGATATAGCCTAATACCCGTTCATGTTGCTCCTGACTGACAAGTGGGCCAATTTGTGTGTCTTGATGAAGGCCAGCGCCTTGTTTTAATGTCGAAGCATACTGAGCCATTTGATCGACCACTTCTTCGTATTGGCTACGATGAATAAACACTCTTGATCCCGCACAGCATACTTGACCTTGGTTAAACATGACACCGTTTAATGCACCTGGAATGGCCTTTTTCAAATCAGCATCTGGTAAAATGATATTCGGTGATTTTCCGCCAAGCTCTAGTGTGACACGTTTGATTGATTTTGCGGCTTTTTCCATAATTAATTTCCCAACACTTGTGGAGCCTGTGAAAGCCAGTTTGTTGACATCAGGATGATCGGTTAATGCTTCACCAGCTGTTTCACCGAAACCAGGGACAATGTTAATGACGCCATCTGGGAACCCAACCTGATCGACCAAAGTGGCTAAGTATAGAGCAGAGAGCGGTGTTTGCTCAGCTGGTTTTAACACAATGGTACAGCCTGTTGCAAGGGCAGCACCCATTTTCCACATTGCCATCAGAAGAGGGAAGTTCCATGGAATAATTTGCCCCACAACGCCTACAGGTTCATGGCGCGTATAATTAAAATACTCTTCACTCACAGGAATGGTTTGTCCAGTCATTTTGGTCGCCCATCCTGCGTAATATCGCATGTGCTCAATGGCAAGAGGCACATCTGCATTGGTCGTTTCATTAATTGGTTTGCCATTATCTAACGTTTCTAGTTGTGCAAGCTCTTGCTGATGTTCTTCTATTAAATCTGCGAGTTTAAACATGAGGCGAGCGCGCTCAGAAGCTGCCATTGAACGCCAAGGTCCATAAAAGGCACTTTTCGCAGCTTTTACAGCAGCATCAATGTCTTTTGCTCCTGCTTCATAGACGTCAATAAGGGTTTCTCCTGTGGCTGGGTTCGGTGTGGAAAATGTTTTGTCATCATGACTTGTGACAAATTGGCCGTTGATGTAGAGTTTTTTCGTTCCTTGGAGAAAAGATTCAAGTGTTGAACTAATTTGAAGTGTTGTAGAGCTCATACGTAAACAAACCTCCTAAAAGATATGGATTGTTCTGTGAGTTCTAGGTGAAAACAGTGGTCATCATGAAATGGAACATATATACGCATAATTGAAAACGTATACATTCATGATATTATACGACTGGAGGGAATGCAATCCATAACACTCTTTGCAATTCACGAAAAATTGGCTACAATACATGTATAGATAAAAAAGGAGTTTTTAAAACATGATCCATCAAAACTGGCAATCGGCTAAAACGTTAAAACAAGTGAAATGTATACATACGGACGCGAAAAAATATATGGTCAACCGCGCTTTAACAGTTGGAAACACATATGATGTGAAAAATGAAACCGAAGAATTCCTTTTTGTGCTTGATAATACCGGTAAAGTAGGCGGGTATTATAAAGAGTATTTCAAGGACCTTTCAGCTGAATGATTTAGATGATTATCACCCATACTAATCAAAACAGTAAAGGGTGATGATCATGAAAAAACAACCAGAAGATGTGCAACAAAATCAACAGGCATGGCATGATGCAGAAGATGTAGATATGGCAATTACACTTGAACAAATTTCAGATGTATATGCCGAAGGAACGATAGATACACCCAAAGATGAATAGTCATCCAAAAAACAGTGATTGATTGTGATCACTGTTTTTTTATCCATCTCTTATTTGAAGAAAGAACAATAAAAAATATTTTCCAAAAATAACTGAAACTTTTCACTTGATTTAACTGTCTTACTAAGTAGAGAAAAGCGCATCAAATAACTGAGGAAAAGTTAAATGAAATTTAATCTATTCGTAATGGAATCAGGGCCTTTTATAGCGTATTCTATAAGTGAGAACAAAACGTATCCACAATGCCGTGTGGCCGTTTTTTCATAAAGGAATTTGATGCAGGAAGAGGGGGTTTACGTGGGTATTTTTTCTGTCAGTAAACAAAATGATCATAAAAAATTCGAATCCTTGCTGATTGAAGGAGAGCGAATTGAGGCTGTTTACAGACTGCGTCACGACCAAATTTGTTTCACCAATAAACGATTGATCTTTGGCGATAACCGCGTATTTTCTAAGAAGAAAGTCAGGGTCTCCTTACCGTATCGATCAATTCATAGTTTTGCCATTCAAGAAGCCGGCGTGTTTGATCAGGACACAGGAATGCTGCTAGTCACTAGCTCCAAAGTTTTTGAACTAGATTTCTCTAAAGATACCGATTTAAGTGATGTGCAAGCCATTTTAACAAAGCATCTTTGTTAATCACTGTGATGATATAGATCACAGGCACTTTTCTTATTTTTTCTATTTCATTCATGACTTGACTTGAGCCTTTTCCTTTATAATGGGGAAGGTTTTTCTTATGGATGTGTTTGAATGATCTCAAAATCGGATAAAGAAGAAGGAGATACAGAAAGGAGAATGAATCAATGAAAGTTTTAGTTGCAGGAGCAAATGGACATACAGGGAAACTTGTCATTCGCTATTTAAAAGAAAAAGGACATGAGCCACTTGCTCTTATTCGGGATGAAAAACAAGCGGATGCGCTAAAAGAACTTGGTGCAACACCCGTCATCGGAGATCTTGAAAAAGATGTCACATCTGCTGTGAAGCAAGCAGAGGCGATCATTTTTGCAGCAGGTTCAGGATCAAAAACAGGTCCTGATAAAACCATTGCAGTAGACCAAGAAGGCGCAAAACGCCTCATTGATACAGCCAAGAAAGAAAACATTCAACATTTTGTCATGCTGAGTTCCTATAATGCAGATGATCCTAACCAAGCAAAAGGCCAAGGAAGCATGGAGCTCTATTATCAAGCGAAGAGAAATGCTGATTTGCATTTAAAAGAATCTGGTCTTTCCTATACAATTGTTCGTCCAGGCGCATTATTACATGAAGAAAAGACTGGGAAAATTGAAGCAGCCCCACATATACCAGAAGATCACAACATTGAGATTTCAAGAGAAGATGTTGCGATCGTACTTGTGGAGAGCTTGACTGAACCACATGTGAAAAATAAGTACTTCGACTTGATCAAAGGAGATCAACCAATCGAAGAAGCGCTTCGTACATTGTAAATAAGATAGCTGCTGCCAAAAAGGTGGCAGCTTTTTTCATGTTTTCCTTCTCTGTTTATCGGGAAAGAGCTGAGAAAGGAGTGATTGACCGTGAGCTTATCGAAAGAGCAAAAAGCAGAATTATATGACAAACTGATGCAATTAAAAAGAGAGGTCAAAGGTTCAAAAAAGAAAGAAGAATCGATGCAAGTAGAATCAAACGAGATCTCAAATGGAATAGGGAATCATATCGCTGATCATGGGAGCATTTATTTAGACCGTATGACGGAACAAACGTTAGATCAAGTAGATGATCAGCTTGAAGATGAAATTGATGCAGCACTTACACGAATGGAAAACGGGACATATGGGATATGTGAAAAAACAGGAAAAGACATTCCGTATGAACGTTTAAAAGCAGTCCCATATACGCGATATTCAATTGATGAAAAGAAAAAAGAAGAAACACATCAAGATCCGAATGCTTTTGATCGTTCGTTCACCGAGCAAATGCGATATTTGACGGATCGTGAAACAATGGATCAGGTACACTCAGACACATATGAAAGATTAGAGGAAGAGCAAGACGTCGAAGGAGACGAGAGGAATTAATGTTTTTTTAAAATTATTTTTTTCGATTCACTTTCTAAGTGTATAAGAGTATTGTAAAGAAAAAACGGATCTTGAATTTTGATAAATTTTCGTGTAGTATAGTTTAAAGGCTGCGATGTACGTAATGTTAATTAAGTTTTAACCTTTAAGCTGTAATAGGGAGTTTTATATTGAAGCTGGAATGTCATGCCTCCCTCGAGAGGAAGACAAGAACGTTTCTGCAAACACCCACTTTGAGGAGTGGTGGTTTAAAACTTTCTTACTTAGATTACGGCATCTGCAGCTATACATAAGATGAACCAAGCCATTTTCCTTCATTGGAAAATGGCTTTTTTTATGGCTAAAAGATGAATTTGTGTCGTCAGCATGTGATGACATCATTCTATGTTAAAATAGACAAAACAAATGACGGAGAGGGAATTCGATGTTAGAACAAGCAGAAGCACTTCTGAAACAATATTACGGCTTTGACGTCTTTAGGCAAGGCCAAAAACAAGCCATCGAATCGGTTGTGAAAAAGCGAAGGGATACAGTCTGTATCATGCCGACTGGCGGAGGAAAATCTGTGTGCTATCAGATTCCTGCCCTTATGATGGAGGGGACAACGATTGTGGTCTCCCCGCTTATTTCTTTAATGAAGGATCAAGTGGATGCTTTACATGATATGGGGATTCGGGCGTCTTTTTTAAATAGTACACTCTCGGCGAGTGAAATGAATGCACGGTTAAAGAAATGTGCAAATGGAGAATACCAATTGCTTTATATTACGCCAGAGCGTTTACAGAATGACCGTTTTCTTCAGATGATGGATCAAATGACAATCCCACTCATGGCGATAGATGAAGCCCACTGCATCTCAGAGTGGGGACATGATTTTAGACCAAGCTATCGCTATATTAAAGAGTGCTTACATCAGCTCTCAACAAGACCTGTCATCATTGCACTAACAGCGACAGCAACGAAAAAAGTCCATCAAGATATATGCATGCAACTTGGAATGAAGGGCGAAGAAACCATATTTACTGGTTTTGCTAGAGAGAATTTATCATTCCGAGTGGTCAAAGGTGAAAATCCTGATCGTTTTATCACACAATATATGAAAAAGAATCAGCGCGAGTCTGGCATTATTTATACAGCAACGAGAAAAGAAGCTGACAACATATACAATCGCCTCAAAAAACAGAAGGTGAATGCCGGTATATATCATGGCGGATTGGACGACGATACGAGAGAAGAACAACAAAACCTATTCTTAAATGACGAAATGAAGGTGATGGTCGCAACGTCGGCTTTTGGAATGGGGATTAATAAGTCGAATGTCCGTTTTGTCATCCATCATCAAATTCCAAGAGATATTGAAAGCTACTATCAAGAAGCGGGTCGTGCCGGTCGAGACGGGCTTGAAAGCGAATGTATATTGCTATTTTCGCCGCAAGGGGTTAGGGTGCAGCGCTTTCTCATCGAACAATCGACGGAAGATGAAGAGCGATATCAGCATGAGATGCTGAAGCTAAGACAAATGGTGGACTACTGCCATACAGAGCAGTGTTTGCAGCAATTTGTGATGGCTTATTTCGATCAATCGACAAACACTACTTGCCATAAGTGTAGTAATTGTTTAGATGACAGAGAACGAGAAGAAGTGACAAGAGAAGCTCAAATGGTGCTATCCTGTGCGATTAGAATGAACGAACGGTTCGGTAAAATGTTGATTGCCCAAGTGTTAGCAGGCTCGAAGAATAAAAAAGTCCTCGACTTTGGATTTGACCGTCTCCCTACATACGGTTTATTGGCACAACATTCTGTCCAGAAAATAAGTGACTTCATTGAATTTTTAATTACTGAAGAGTATTTACACATGTCTGAAGGTCCTTACCCGCTATTAAAAGTCACACATAAAGGAAAAAATGTATTAATGGGACAAGAAGCCGTATTTAAAAAACGTGCGATCAAAGCTGAAAGTATTCAAGAAAACGATGCACTGTTTGAGCATTTAAGAGTGGTCAGAATGAAGTTATCAAGAGAGCAGGGCGTTCCACCATTTGTTGTCTTTTCTGATAAGACATTAAAGGATATGTCAGCAATGCAACCAAAAACAGAAGAAGAATTACTCAACATCAAAGGTGTTGGGGAGCAAAAAAGAGTAAAATACGGTGATATTTTCTTAGAAGAAATTCGTTTTTTTATAGAAAAAGAGAAAAATCAAGAGATAGAAGGGGAAAAATAATTTTTTTTGTTGCACTAGGACATGGATTGAATCACCATTTTTCTATCCTCCCAAAACCTTGATATGGTGCGGAATGAAGCCGCTTTGTGGGCTGATTTACCAATCGAGATAAAAGTTTCATGTAAAGGAACTGTAATCTAAAACATATCGTTTTGTTATTGAAATGACATTTACATATGTTACGATAGCACTCGTTAGCCGCCATAAAAAGCTAACAAGGGAGGATTTACTTTATGAAGAAGACTATTATGTCCTTGGTTGCTGTTGCAGCAATCTCATCATCAGCAATCGGAGCACAGCAAGCATCTGCAAAGGAAATCACTGTGCAAAAAGGTGATACACTTTGGGGAATTTCACAGAAAAATGATGTGACTCTAAAGGACCTAAAGGGTTGGAACAATTTATCAACAGACATTATCTATGTAGGGGATAAATTGACAATCTCTTCAAAAGAGAAAACTCAGGAGCAGTACAAAATCCAGAAGGGGGACAGCCTCTGGAAAATCGCTCAAAAATTCAATGTGTCCATTAGCGATCTCAAATCTTGGAATAACTTAAACTCAGATATAATTATGATTGGTTCCACATTAAGTGTAGCTGGTCAAAGTTCAGCTCCGGTAAGCTCAGAGCCTGTTCAAAAACAGGCACCTGTCCAAAAAGAGCAAACAACGAAAAAAGCTGCTCCTAAACAGGAAACAGCGAAAGCAAAATCATCTTCTGCTAGTCAAAGTGTACAAAGAGAAATGACTGTAACGGCGACGGCTTATACAGCAAATGACGGTGGAATCTCAGGTATTACTGCAACAGGGGTAAACTTAAACAAAAACCCTCATGCAAAAGTAATTGCAGTAGATCCTAATGTCATTCCATTAGGAAGTAAGGTTTATGTAGAAGGCTACGGTGAAGCCATCGCAGCTGATACTGGCGGCGCAATTAAAGGCAATAAAATAGATGTACATTTACCAAGCAAATCCCAGGCAAAAAACTGGGGCGTTAAATCAGTCAAAGTGAAAGTACTTAACTAGTAGTCTATCGTTTTTGGAAAGAAGCATCAGGTGGCGGCCTGATGCTTTTATTGTACCCTTTTTTGGACAAAAATACACACACTTTTCTGAAAAATTCGCATTTTCGACAAAATCCAGTGTATACCATCAGTTCACACTGGATTTTGTCGTTAGCTATCTATCCAATAAATTTCTCCGCTTTGCTCTTTCCAATTAATTTGGACTTCAAATTGATGTTTCTCATAAAAGTGAATCAAGCGGTCTACATGATTCCAGTCTCTTTTGACAAGATCACCCGTAATGACAGGAATATTTTGTTCTCTAGCCATTTCTTTTAAGTGCTTCATACAGATGGAGCCATACCCATGATCAGGAGGACCTTTAATATCAGCGATATGAATTTTCCCTTCTTCAGGATATTCTGCAATCAATGAAAAATCAGATTGTCCACGAAAAGCTTTTTCGCAATCACTGAGCATGATTTTGCATACATCACTATTTTCAATTGTAGACACGATCATCCATTCATCTTCTTTCGCTTGGTCGATGCCAATGATCTTCGCCTTTTTAGAAATGTTTTTTATATTTTCTTGCATTCGATACATTTGAAACTGCAATTGATGTAATTCTTTTTCTAATGTATTCACATCTTTTGTTGTTTGCTGTAAAATTGACAAATCTATTGCTCCTTTCTGTGAACCTTATAAAAACAACACAAATTTTCATTTTAATAGATGTGAACGGATCTTTCAACCACCAGAATGTTCACAACTGCAAGTTTGTCTAAAAATCGACGAAGGTAGCGAATTCATTGACTTTATGCCAATTTTTCAATAACATACTCTTAGTCGGAATTTATAAAGAGAGGTTTTCAAACATGAAAGAACAGAATCAAAAACCAAAAAATTTCACCGGCATTGTGGTTTTCTTAACAATCGCCATAAATGGATTAATCGCTTTGTTATTCTTTATGCCAAAATCAGATAAATTCAGTCATCTGGATATTACATTTTTACCATTACTGAATGCTGTGATGAATAGTTTCACATTTATCTTTTTGCTTTCAGCACTTATTATGATTAAACAAAAAAATATTAAAGCCCATCGCCGCTTCATCTTTGCTGCATTTTCTACAACGTTCATCTTTTTAATTTCTTATTTGACTTATCATTCAATGGCATCTGATACAACATTCGGCGGGGAAGGGATCATTCGCCCAATCTATTACTTTATTTTAATTACACATATCGTGTTATCGGCCATTATTGTACCGCTTGCGCTCATTACGCTGTTTAGAGGCGCACAAATGCAAGTTGAGCGTCACCGGAAAATTGCTCGTTGGACGATGCCACTTTGGCTTTATGTCAGTCTAACTGGCGTCATTGTATATATCATGATTTCTCCGTATTACAGCTAACGTATGTCCATTTGGACATACGTTCTTTTATTTACAAGTGGAAGTGCTTTGGATAAAATGGAAGTTGGGTATCCGACTAGCACGGATTCGCCCCATCTATAGATATACATCATGTTTGGCCGTTTGCTCGTTTTTTGAGAACAACGATGAAACGAAACGGGGGTTATATGATGACAGATCAATTGCAGTATAAACCGGGACTTGAAGACATTGTGGCAAGTGAAACATCGATTTCATACTTAGATGTGGCACAAGAAGAAATTGTCATTCGCGGTTATGACCTAATTGATTTAGCAAAGCACAGCACATTTCTAGACACTGCCTACCTACTCATTTATGGAAGATTACCAGATAAAATGGAATCGCACCAATTTCAGCAAGACATTTCCTCTCAAACAACATTACATCCTACCATCCAACACATGTTAACAACACTACCCAAAACCACTCACCCAATGGACGCCATGCGAACATGTATATCTGCTCTTGCAGGATACGATGAATCATTACACGACCGGTCAGCTGCTTGCCAAGATGCACGTGCGGTTCGATTATTAGGTCAGCTGCCCGCCATTGTTGCTGGGAGCTATTATATTCTCTCAAAAGATACCACCATTTCTCCAGATCAGACCAAATCCTACACTGAAAACTTTTTAGCCATGCTTACAAATCGTACGCCAACGACAGACGAAATCACTGCTTTTGATCAAACGTTAACATTATATAGTGAACATGAGCTTCCCAATTCTACATTTGCTGCAAGAGTCATTGCTTCAACTCATGCTGATATGTACGGTGCCTTTACTGGTGCGATCTCATCTTTAAAAGGGGATTTACATGGAGGAGCGAATGAAGCCGTGATGCATATGCTTCTTGAAGCGAAGACGACAGAAGGCTTTCTGACACTCATTGAGCGAAAACTAGAAGCAAAAGAAAAAATGATGGGATTTGGACACAGGGTATATATGAGAAAGATGGACCCGAGGGCAGCCCTTTTAAAACAATCATTGAAAACGCTTACTGAATCAAAAGGGGATACGACCTTGTATGACATGTGTGTAGCAGGTGAGGCCTATATGAAAGAAAAGAAAAATCTTTATCCAAATCTTGATTATTATGCAGCCCCCATTTATTACGTGCTTGGCATACCTATTTCTCTATATACACCGATTTTCTTTGCAGCAAGAGCAAGTGGATTAGCAGCGCATGTCATTGAACAGCATTTGCATAATCGTATTTTTAGACCACGGGTTCGATATTTAGGGCCAAGAGGCTTACATGTCAAATGATGATAAAAGAGGGGGATGAACATGAATAAAACAGCAGTAGCCAATCAGACCGATCAGTTATTAGAGGAAATTGCAGCCTATGCAGTAGATGGGGAGATTACGAGCAAAGAAGCAATTGATACGGCACGGTATGTGCTGATGGATACGCTCGGCTGCGGAATGCTTGCGCTCAATTTCCCGGAATGCACGAAGCACCTTGGGCCTATCGTCCCTGGAACAGTTGTGCCGAACGGGGCGAGAGTGCCTGGCACGTCGTTTGTGTTAGATCCCGTCCAAGCAGCTTTTAATATAGGGTGTATGATTCGCTGGTTAGATTATAATGACACGTGGCTCGCACAAGAATGGGGTCATCCATCTGATAATCTTGGCGGGATACTTGCTGTCAGTGATTATCTTAGTAGAACGCGGCTTGTAAACGGAGAAGAGCCGCTTACGATGAATGACGTGCTACATGCCATTATAAAAGCACATGAAATCCAAGGCGTACTTGCACTAGAAAATTGTCTGAATCGAAATGGCTTAGATCATGTTCTATTTGTCAAAGTGGCATCAAGTGCAGTCGTATGTGCGATGCTTGGCGGAACGAAGGAGGATGTGCAACATGTGTTATCACAAGCGTTTGTCGATCATTCTCCACTTCGAACGTACCGTCATGCCCCAAATACAGGATCAAGAAAATCATGGGCCGCAGGAGATGCCACGAGCCGAGCAGTGAGATTGGCGATGATGACACTGAAAGGAGAAATGGGCTATCAAACGCCGCTTAGTGCAGAAAAGTGGGGATTTGAAGCTGTTGCAATGAAGGGCAAACCACTCACACTTGCACAGCCTCTCGGATCGTATGTCATAGAAAACGTACTTTTTAAAATTGCTTATCCTGCGGAATTTCATGCCCAAACGGCTGCAGAAGCAGCTGTCATACTGCATGACTCTGTCAAAGATCGGTTACATGAAATCGATCGAGTCGACATTACGACACATGAGTCAGCCATTCGAATTATAGATAAAAAAGGTCCACTTTATAACCCTGCAGACCGAGATCATTGTTTGCAATATATTACGGCCATTGGGCTGATCTATGGTGAACTGACTGCGGATCATTATGAAGAAGAAACAGCACAAAACCCAGAAATTGACCGGTTGCGTGATCAAATGATCGTGAAAGAAGATAAACGCTATACGGAAGATTACTTAGATCCGAAAAAGAGATCTATTGCCAATAGTGTTCAAGTTTTCTTTAAAGACGGAACCATGACAGACCGAATTGAAATTGAATATCCACTTGGTCATCGCAGAAGAAGAGAAGAAGGCATTCCGCTACTTGAAAAGAAATGGTTAGCTCATTTGAAAACAAGATTTCCTCAAAAACAAGTTCACGACATTGTGTCACTTTGTCAAAATCCAAATCAACTAAAAACAACAACAGTGCCAGCATTTATGGACTTATTTGTGATATAGGGGGGGAGCTAGTGTGTGGATCGTAAATGAAGAAAGGAGTCAAGCGGAGTTAGCCGCCTCCTTTAAAGCGCACATGAATCATCCAGCTTTGTTTCAAATCCCTGGCGTACATGATGGGATGTCTGCGCTTTATGCGAAAAAAATGGGCTTTCTAGGACTCTATTTATCTGGTGCCGCATTTTGTGCCAGCAAAGGCCTTCCAGACCTCGGTATGATTCATTCAACGGAAATGGCTGAAAAAGCGAAAGAGATCATTCGAGCTTCTGAGTTACCACTCCTCGTCGATATAGACACGGGGTATGGCGGCGTGCTGAATACAGCTAGAGCCGCAAAAGAAATGGTCGAGAGTAAGGTGGCAGCGATTCAAATTGAAGATCAGCAAATGCCGAAAAAATGCGGACATTTAAACGGAAAATCACTCGTACCAGCAGAAGAGATGATCGCTAAAATCAAGGCCATTAAACAGGTGGCACCGTCTCTTTTAGTGGTTGCAAGAACAGATGCAAAATCAGTGAGTGGGATGGACGATGTCATTCACCGAGCCAATCTCTATGTAGAAGCAGGAGCTGATGCGATTTTTCCTGAAGCACTGACGACAACGGACGACTTCATGTATGCTTCAAACCATATTCGAGGACCGCTGCTTGCGAATATGACGGAGTTTGGTCAAACGCCTTATTATCATGCGGACGAATTCTCTGAATTTGGTTTTGACATGGTCATTTATCCGGTGTCCACCCTTAGAGTGGCTGCTAAAGGGTATGAGCGTTTATTTACAGAAATTAAAGAAAAGGGAACGCAGCAAGGGATGCTACAAGACATGCAAACAAGAAAGGAATTGTATGAAGCCATTCATTATGATGAATATGAGGAAATGGATCAGAAAATAGCAAAAACCATTTTGCCGGAAATCGGGAAAGAACATCCATAAATCGAAAAGCACTTCCACGGAGGAAGTGCTTTTTTTACGATGATGGTGTGGATGATGAAGCCAATTTCATTTTTTCTTCAACTGTTTTCGTTTTTTCTTTTACTTTTTCAGCATAAGTGAAATCACCGTAGCAATACGGATAGCGAAAATTATCTTTGTCACCGCCGCACGTATAGACGGTCGGGTTTCGATTCACTTGCTTTTTGGAGTATTGCTTTGCCAGTTTCTCGGAATGTTCTCCCCCGTTTTTTGCAACAAAATCAATATAGCCGATTCCCATGTTATAGCTTTGAATGATGGTTTCAAGGTCAACACCTTTTTTCTTTCCATGCTTGTACATAGAAGAAAAATGTTGGACACCTTGTTTAATGCTTTTTTGAGGGTCGTTGATTTCATTTCGTTTCAAACCAAGAGATTCAGAGGACTGCATTGGATCTCCGCCTCTGCCTTTTGATTCTTGATACATCATACCGAGAATTAATGCGGTATATTGATCTAAATCTTGATCTCTTAACTCTGTTTCTACAAGCGGTTTGTAATCATCCAATCTCGACAAAACAATTGATTCCGTATCAATCGGCAGCTTTTTTAATTCCTTTTGATTGAAAGAAAAAACAATCGCTGCTAATACGAAAACGAACAGAAAAATCGTGAAACAGCCTGAAATGGCAAAACACCCTGTTTTTTTCTTTTTCAAGGTCAGTTCACCCCTGTTTTGCCCCGCTTTTAATAGGAAAGTACAGCCCTTTTATTATGCCATATCCTATAGAGGATACCAAGTAAAATTCTCATCAAGAATCATACCCAAACGTAAATTCAGGTCTCGTTTTCAATCTGTAGCAGAAATAAATGAAACCAATGATCAGCCAGCATATGCCAATGATCAGCGCATTCGTACTGATGCTAGTTAAAAGCCATAGACAAAAGGCCGTGCCGCAAAGAGGGACGAGTACATATCTCAATATATTTAAGAAGCCTCTTTGTTTCTGTTTCAAAAAATAATAGCAAAAAACAGACAAGTTCACAAAAGTGAACCCAATGAGGGCACCAAAGCTGATAAAGGAATAGATGAGTTCAAGTTCTCCAATGACAGCTGATAAAGAGAACACGCCAATCAATAAAATATTAAACACAGGTGTCTTTAACGTCGGATGAATGTAACCAAAGAACCGTTTCGGTAACGATTCATCTCGTCCCATCGCATAAAGCAGTCTTGCTGCACTCGCGTGTGACGACAATGACGAAGAAATGACCGCGACCATCGTACCCGCTAAAAAGAGTGAATGGAGAAATGCACCACCTACAAATTCAGCAATTTCAAGCGATGCTGCATCCGGATACTTGAATTGCTGGAAATTTGGAAAGACCTGCTGCAAAAAATAAGAGGTGATGATAAAAAGCACACCGCCAATGGCAACCGTAAGAAAAATTGCAAGAGGGATGGTCTTTTTGGGGCGAATGGTCTCCTCAGACATTGTCGAAATCGCGTCAAACCCTAAAAATGAAAAACATAATATGGTCGCACCAGAAAAGATCAGTGCAGGTTCTAAATTTGGTGAGTAAAAAGGTCGTGCCGACAACAATTCACCACTTCCGGTGTTTTGTGTGAGTGCATAAATGATAAAACCAACAAATATCACGGCAACAATGACCTGAAATGTGACAAATAAAGCTGTGATATTGGCTGTAAGACGAATCCCGATTACATTGACAGTCGTTATGGCGATAGCAAGTATGATGATCCAAATATAATGAGGTACATCTGGAAAGGCTGCGGTTAAATAAGCACTTCCGATCGCAAAATTCACCATAGGCAAAAATAAATAATCAAGCAATAATGTCCATCCTACGAGGAAGCCGACATGAGGATGAATACTTTTTTGCGCGTATGTATAGGCAGATCCTGCTTTTGGAAAAGCCTTCACCATATTCCCATAGCTAAGCGCTGTCAATAGTAATGCAAGTAAAGTAAATATATATGCAGCTGCGACGTGTCCTTTCGTCAGCTGAGCCACAATGCCGTATGAATCAAATACGACAAGTGGATCCATATAAGCAAGCCCGATCACAACAAGTGGTATAACCGTCAGGCTGCGTTTTAGTCTTGGCTCTTCAGTCAATTTGCCTATCAGCTCCTCTAAAAAAATGAATAAATAATGCTCATTTTAAAAAGAATGCTACCTTGTGTCAATGCTATTTGGAAAAACTTTTTTCAGAAAGATTGCGTGCTTTGCATACCACACATTTTGGTATATGATGTTAAGTAGAATAAGTCGTGATTTGACTGACAAGAAAGGTGAAACGATATGATAGATGAACAGAATACAAATCCAGAACAGGAACAGATCGAGCTAGATGAAGAAAGTTTATTTCTAGTTTCGCAAACATTCAAAGCTTTATCTGATCCAACACGTATTCGTATTCTTCACCTGCTTTCTCAAGGAGAACATTCGGTCAATGACATAGCGGAAACATTGAACCTTATGCAATCCACTGTTTCTCATCAGTTGCGCTTTTTAAAAAATCTTCGTCTCGTGAAATCTAGACGGGCAGGCACATCGATTTTTTACAGCCCTGAAGATCAGCATGTCATGGAAGTACTAGAACAAATGATTCATCATGCACAACACGATTGATAAAAAACCTTCCTTATTTTCATTAGGAAGGTTTTTTATTTTATGCATGATGCACATGAATGGATCTTTTATTGAATTTCATCATTTGATAGGAAAAAACGATATAGTAAGCAGCAAGTAGGAAAAAGCTGAGCATGGTCAAAGCATCATCACTCACAATATGTTGATATAATTCCAATGCGTCGACCTTCGTTAACGAATGGTTTGTCAGCTCGACCAATTTCATTGCAAACCTTGATAAAAACAAACACAAAATAAAGCTTTCAATCCATTTACTCGTTTTGACATAGAGTTTTCCATTTTCTAATTTCGTCCGGATCGTCTGATAGGCATGAACAGCTAAGCTACTCCCGAAGATCATGCCAATGGAAGCATACATGAAAATACTGTGATTTTGCCATCCTTCTGTCATGAGAATAAGGGCAGTGGAACCAAATACACATATTCTAATCAAAAGAGTCACCGGGCGCACAGCCTGATAGCGCTTCATTCGATTCATTCGAATGACAATACAGAACAAAATGATGATTCCGATGATGAACAACTGCCACACATTTTGTGTCATGATGCAACCTCCTCTTGCATAAAGCAGGGATGTAAACAAAGATGAGTTTTCCTTATCTTTCCCATTCTTTCTTTTTTTATCAAATCAAAACCCGCATTTATGAAAAAGAGAAAAGGTCGTGAAAATCGATCGAATTATCTCTCTTGTGCTGCTCATTAGCTAGAAGGAAGTACAAGCGAAAGACCTCGCTGTACTTCATAAAGTAAGCGTGAGGACCATTTATTGTGATATTGATACCAAATCGGTCTTATTTGATCACAGCAGGTCAACTTGTAGATCAGACATATAAAAGAGTTTCCGGCGCAAGATCTCGAATGAGAAAAGGAGCGGTTTGAAGAGGTAGTGCTTGAAACGTAGCAGCAGATTTGAGATTGGGATCATATCATCTCCACATATACAGAGGCGATTTTTGGATGGTACGGCGAAAGATTTATCGATCGATTCAAAAGAAGCACAAATTGATATTTATATTGCGATCGATGATAAAATCATTGCCTAAACTAATGATATTAGTTATTATAAAACTAATGCCATTAGTTATAGGGGGAGATCATGATGAGGTTGACGACTTTTGACCGCTTGCATCAGCTCACATTAATGCCGCGTATATTTCCAGTAAATTGTTATGTATTTGAGGAAGAGGATGGACTCATCTTAATTGATACGGCTTTGAAAATGGCGGCAAACTCAATTATCGAATTTGCCCACAAGCAAAACAAACCAATCGACAAGATTATTCTCACCCATAGTCATATGGATCATATCGGCGCATTAGATGAAGTGAAAAAGGCCTTTCCAGAGGCAGTCGTTTATTTATCAAAACGCGATGCCCGTCTTTTTGAGGGGGATTTTTCCTTGTTAGCTGATGAACCTCAGCAAAAAATAAAAGGCAGTTTTTCGAAAAACATTCACACAAAACCGGATGTTCTTGTCGAAGAAGGTGACGAGATTGGGTCATTGAAAGTCATCGCGACACCAGGACATACACCTGGGAGTATTTCATTATACGATGAACGGTCAGGAGTTATCATTGCAGGCGATGCCCTTGTAACAAAAGGCGGCTTATCAGTTACGGGTGAATTTCGTTGGACTTTCCCGTTCCCGGCTCTTGCTACATGGGATGCAGAAACCGCACTCAAAAGCGCCGAAAAATTACTGGCACTTCGCCTATCCTGTCTAGCTGCAGGACATGGCGATCTCATCATAGAACCTCATGAAAAGCTTCAAGCTGCCATTAGTAAAAGGCAGCACCAGATCAAGAAAAGGGGGAAGTAAACCGTGTCTCCGAGAATGGGTGTTACGCATGAGAAAATCATGGATATAGCGGCTGAAATTGTGGATAAAGAGGGTTTTTCTGCTTTGACCATTGCTACATTGTCAAAAAAACTGAACATCAGACCCCCTTCTCTTTACAATCACGTGTCTGGCCTTCATGAAATTCAGGCGACACTTGCCGTAAAGGGGTTGTCAATGCTTTGTGAGAAAGGCATACAGATAACCGAGGGGCTAGATAAGGAAGAAGCCGTTTTAGCCTTTGCCAGACAATATGTTCAATTTGTCCGAGAACATCCAGGTCTTTATGAAGCCGCCTTTTCACATATGAACGAAAAAGAAGTAAATATTGAGGGAGAACGCCTAGCTGAGTTTGTCCAATCCATTATGTCTCGCTTTGGTGTAAAAGAAGAGGAAATGACGCATGTGGTTAGGGGACTGAGAAGCTTACTGCACGGCTTCGGAGATATTTCAAATAAAAAGGGGTTTCAACGAAAAGAACAACTTGAAGAGAGTGTGAGCTATGCGGTCCGGCTTTATATTACAGGCGTACTCCAAAAAACAGATCTGTCTCGTTGACAGGTCTTTTTTGTATACCGGTTTGATATCATAAGAGGTGGCAGCCAAAAACAATTTTTTGTCAGATAACCACTACAGATTTGACAGTTTTGTGAAACATGGTATGCTTGTTATGTGAAAAGATTCACATAAAGGAGACGAGGCAAATGAAAAGAAAGCCTGTTTATGTGGAAGTAGATATTCATGCACCATTAGAAAGAGTATGGGAATATACTCAAAACCCAAAGCTTCATGAACAGTGGGATTTGCGATTTTCGACCATATCATTAAATGGCTCTAGTGATGAACAACCGCAGTCCTTTTTGTATGAAAAACATCTTGGCTTTGGTGTCAGTGTCACAGGGACAGGAGCATATCGAACGAAAATCATGGATGATCGTCATAAACGCGCATCATCACTTAAATTCCGTTCGTCCCATCCATTGTCGTTCATTAAAGAAGGTGGCGGCTATTGGAAGTACATCAAAACAAACGAGCAAGTTGTGTTTCAAACGCAATTTGATTATGAAACGATAGACGGAAAAGGGTGGAAGTGGGCAGATCGGTTTTTATTTCGGCCACTGATGGGGGCAATCACCGCATTTAGTTTTGGCGCATTAAAAACATGGCTTGAAAAAGGAACACATCCACGATTGTTATTAGAGAGAACTTTGGCTCATTACGGCATTTGCTTGCTTTTTGCTATTGTATGGATATGCCATGCCATCCTCCCTTTTTCACATGATGCATTTGATCATGGCACTGGATTTCAAGTGTTTTATGGTTTACTAGGCATATCGTGGCTCATTCCACATCTATCAAAAAAATATTTATTTATCTTTCAAAGCATTTATCTATTGATCATGCTGATGACCGGCATCATGTCACCACAAACAACCCTTCATGAGCCGCTTGTGACAAGTGCATTTTTGATTTTGTCCATTGCGGGAATGATCAATTTAAAAGATTGTGTAGATGTGTTTTCAATCAAACGAAAAAGGGGAGGTAAGTATGGTCGTTCATCGTCATCAAGTAAAGGATTACGATAAGCTACACCCGAAATTAAAAGAGCGCTACAACCGTACGTTTACGGCTGAAGGCATCATGGAGGAAATAGGCGGCGGCTCGAGACTTATCCGATTTTTATTCAAAATAGGGCCATTGTTTCGCTGTTTTTTCTCTGAGAGAGGGAAAAACATTCCCTTCCGTATTGTAAACAAGCCATTTATATCTAAAAAGGGAGAGGAAGGGATGCACTGGTTTCGCACGTTCTATTTCCCTGAAAAAGAGAGACATTTTGATGCAGATATGATCATTGATCAGGAGAGTTAAAAGGTACTAGATTATTTTGGAAAGCCTAGACTACTCATGTCAGAGCTTCATTTTACCGTCACGGAAAAAGGGTTCCTGCACATTCAATCAGGAAAGCAAAAGTTGTTGATGTTAGGGCGCGAGTGGCCACTGCCATCATGGCTTTACGGTGTATCAGATGTAACAGAAGGTTATGATGTGCATGCGCGTGAGTATACCATTAAGGTTCATGTGAAAAATCGCCTGTTTGGAACGCTTTTTACATATCATGGCCGGTTTACTGAAAGGGTGTTACACGATGAATAAATGGCACTTGACAACGAGCATCATCTTCATGACTTGTTTTCTCGTCCTCCGTATGAAGACAGCCCCGATAGCCGAGTTCTTTGTGCTCGTAGCGATCTTGTTTTTTCTACCGGCTGTATTAAACTTCTTCCAACAGGAGGGGAGGAAAGAGGGACTCGTTCGCTTCATTATGAAAGCCTTTCCAGTAGCGACTCTGTGTGCAACAGGTGCATTCATTTACCATTCTCCATGGTTTGCCGCAGGATGGCTTGTTTACACAGGGGTTCTCGCTTTATTTGGCTTCACTCGTTTGCTGAAGAGAGGATTCTTCCCGCTTCATGAATTGATGATAGACGGCGCATTGATGTACATCGCTCTAGGTGGGTTTTGGTTTTGGCTGTACACAGCAGATATACAAGTGATGACATTTTCGCCGATGATTGTTCTTTTGACTGCTATTCATTTTCATTATTCAGCTTTTTTTATTCCCATTTTCTATGGATTGTTGGGGAGACAACAGACAAAAGAGACGATTTTATACAAAGTGGCTGGCTGGGTGATTTTGCTTTCACCAATCATGATTGCTGTGGGAATTAGCTTCTCTCGTCTTTTTGATACGTTCAGTGTCATCCTTTATGTGATCGCACTGTACCTGTATGGAATCCTGTGTATGAAAACAGTGTTTCGTTCAACTGTCGCAAAAGGACTGATTGTGTTTTCTAGCTGTATATTAATGGGGACCATCGTGCTATCTCTTCTGTATTCTGCTGGCATGCTTTTACATGTGACCTATTTGAGCATCAATCAAATGATTTGGTTTCATGGCAGTGTTAATGCATGTTTCGTTGTGTTACCAGGACTCATTGGTTGGCTCATCGAAAGTCCGTCTATTCGTTTTAAAAAGAGAACCTTTCCATTATCGCGTGTACATGGTCGTTTTCATTTCATGTCTTTTCAAAATGAAAGGGGACATGATCGTCAGAAGATTGGCCTTGTCGATTCACTTGATCAATTAAATGGTCATACTTTTTCAGCAAGTAAAGTGTCACCAGTGATACGCAAATTTTATGAAAATCCTATGCAATTTACGTTAAAAGCAGCGGTCTGTTTCCATTGGTGGGTGAGACCTTTTGTCTTTTGCCTTCAACCTGCTTTTAAGAAAATAGGTCAGCTTTATTTGGGGACCTCTCGTATTCCGTATGTCATGCATGGGGGTCTCTGTCATTTCCAGCATCCACAGGAAGATAGGGAGAATGTGCGGGCGTGGATTCGTCACAACGAGAAGGGGAGACAAGTCTTTTTTGCCCTGTACGCCTTACATCATGATGAAGATACGGGCTACATGAATATTGCCTTACCACTTCCATATTCACAACTTACAGCCATTTTAAAACCTTTTAATGTGCAAGATGACTTTTTATTAAAAAGTACATCTCCAAAAGGCAGCACAGGGGACGAAGGTTTGTATTTGCATACGCCTTTTATCACCATGAAACTGCCAATGGAGGAGTACTTTCTTATGCGGCCCGAGACGGAAGACAGTCTCAAAGCGGTTCATCAAATGAAGCTGTTCGGTCTTCCGTTTTTAACGATTCAGTATCAGATCAACAGCATCAGCTGTCCATCTTAGTCAATGATGTCACATGGTTCACCGTGACGCAGGATATTCACAATCGCCTGTCCATCACTGGGGTGATGATCTGCATACTGTACTGGCAACAATGCAAAAAATACATAATAGACTGAGAAGTAAGCAAATTGATAGAAAAAAGGATGTTCTGGTAAGAATCCATTGACAATGAATGTGTTCAATATGAGAACACTAAGAAGGTTGCACAATGATCCGCCTAAGTAGACAAGAATGTGGGAGAATCGATTATTTCTCCTCATTTCTTCATAATGACAAAAAGCATCGAGAAAATAGATTCTTCTAATTTCGACTACGCCAATTTTCAATACTTTCTTGCCTCTACCTAGAGCAAAAGACACTTTTGCCCCAAACATCCATGCGACCATAATATGGCCAAGCTGATGCAGGATGGCAACGATCGGAAGAATGACGAAAAACGACCAGCAAAACGTCCACATATCTGATAATGTAAACAAATTGTACCCTCCCTGATAAATTCGAGAGGAAGCAGTAGGATTATTTGCCATTTTAGCGAATTCATTTTTAAGTTGCAAATATTTGATAGAATACAATAATATCATTATGTAAACTAAGTGTTATATTTGGTGCAATGAAGAGGATTTAACGGTCAAAAAGGGGAGGGGGATTCATGTGGCAGACATTGAACAGTTCTTGGCATTAGATATTCGTGTAGGAACGATAGTGGAAGCGGAATTTTTTGCTGAAGCAAGAGTACCTGCATTTAAGCTAGCGATTGATTTTGGGGATGAGATTGGATTGAAGAACTCAAGCGCACAGATAACGAAGCGGTATTCCACTGACAAATTGATCGGTAGGCAAGTAGCAGCAGTCGTCAACTTTCCGCCGAGAAGAATCGCGGGCTTTAAATCGGAAGTACTTGTATTAGGAGGCATGCCTTCAAGTGATGATGTGGTATTGCTTGCGCTAGATGAACCAGTTGCAAATGGAACGAAAATAGGATAACAAGAAAAAAGACATCTTCAACAGAAGATGTCTTTTGCGTATTGAGGCGGAATAACCACACGCCACATTCGTGTGTGTCTCAAAAGAGACGTGTTACCCGACTTACACAATTCAGCTCATCGCTATATGAATATAACATGACGCGTGAAAGAATGCAAGGTTAACTTTGAAGTGTTAGTAGAAAAATAACTAAAATGGTTGAAAATAAGTTATGGTTCTGTCTTTAGTGATTGGATGTACAGAAGAAGCGTATGAACGAATAATACCGGTTAAAAAGATCGGAGGACAGGCTTATTTGAGAGCTCCATCACAAATATGTGAGAGGGTGCTTTTTCATACTCACATACTTTATCTTCGCACTCAGGTTTCCCGACTGCATCCACAATAAACGATCCTATTTAAAGGGGACAGCAAAATCAATGATCTGGATTATTTTTTCAAAATATATTGAAAAATCAAACGAGGTTTTATAAAATGGAGTCATCTTAGTTTGTTTAGTCAATAAACTAAGATCGTGTGACAAATCGACTTTTACATAAAGGGGATGATTCTACCGTCTCAATTCCTACTGCGTCTCTTGGCGGAGCAAGCCATTACGTTTTTCAGGTTCATTTTTGCAACAAAATGAAAGCGCTTTATAATCCCGATGGTGAATGCTATCCTGCACGATCTGTTTGTTCGTTGAAGCGAAGTGAAGAAGGGAGAAAACTCATGGTTAGTGAGAATTTAAAGAAAATTGGAATGTCTGAGAAAGTGGGTTATGCTTCAGGAGATTTCGCATGTAATTTGATTTATGCAACTGTCTCTACCTATCTACTATTTTTTTATACAGATGTGTATGGGTTATCAGCAGCAGCAGCGGGGACGATGTTTTTAGTTGTTCGAGCCATCGATGCGCTGGCAGATCCGTTTATTGGGGCAATGGTAGACCGAACGAATAGTCGGTTTGGAAGGTTTCGACCTTACTTGTTATTTGGGGCATTTCCGTTTGCAGTGCTTGCCATTTTATGTTTTACAACACCTGATTTTTCTTCAATGGGTAAACTCATTTATGCCTACATCACGTATGTTGGTTTATCACTTACATACACATTCATCAATGTTCCTTACGGGGCTTTAACATCAGCCATGACAAGAAATAACCAAGAGGTCGTCAGTATTACGTCAGTTCGTATGTTTTTTGCGAATCTCGGTGGTCTTGTGGTTGCTTTTTTTGTTCCTCTTCTTGCCACTTATTTAGGTGACACCACAGGAAATACAGCACTTGGCTGGCAGATCACGATGGCTTTTCTAGGGATTCTTGGTGGCGGATTACTTGTTTTCTGCTTTAAAAGTACAAATGAACGCGTCACCCTTCAAAAACCGGAGGAAAAGATTAAACTGACCGATATCTTTGTTCAGTTGCGTGTGAACCGCCCACTCGTTGTCTTAAGTATTTTCTTCATCATTATTTTTGGCGTCAATTCGATTAGTAATTCCATTGGCATCTATTATGTGACCTATAACCTTGGAAGGGAAGATTTAGTGAAGTGGTATGGGTTACTTGGTAGCCTTCCTGCTTTAATGGTGTTACCGTTTATTCCGCGTTTACACAAACTGTTAGGAAAGAAAAAACTCTTAAACTATTCATTATTGCTCAACATTATCGGCCTGCTTGCTTTACTTGTGATACCCACGAGTCAAATCTATCTCGTTCTTGTGTTTCGATTAATTGCTGCCGCCGGGAGTATTACAGCTGGTGCTTATATGTGGGCGCTCATTCCAGAAACCGTTGAATATGGTGAGTATAAAACAGGCAAAAGGATGGGGGGACTCATCTATGCAGTGATCGGTTTCTTCTTTAAATTCGGGATGGCGCTAGGCGGTATTGTTCCTGGATTAGTACTCTCTCAATTTGGTTATGTTGCCAATCAAATTCAAACACCAGAAGCATTGTTTGGGATTTTAATCACCACAACAATTATTCCTGTCTGTTTACTCATTTTAGCGATGATTGATATTCATTTTTATAACCTAGATGAAGAGAAGCATCAGAAGGTTGTGAGAGAGCTTGAAAATAGGGATCAAGTGTATGTAGATCATATGGATGATTTTAAGATGTAGGATCATGTAACGAGGAGGACATGCAATGACGATTATCAATCCAGTACTAAAAGGATTCAATCCTGATCCAAGTATTTGCCGTGTAGGGGAAGATTATTATATTGCGGTATCTACATTTGAGTGGTTCCCAGGGGTTCAGATCTATCATTCAAAAGATCTCGTCCATTGGCAACTCGTCGCACACCCCTTGCAAAGAACATCTCAACTTGATATGAAGGGGAATCCTGATTCTGGCGGGGTTTGGGCACCGTGTTTAAGCTATGCAGATGGTCAGTTTTGGCTTATTTATTCAGATATCAAAATCGTCGATGGGCCATTTAAAGACGGCCATAATTATCTTGTGACAGCCAAGGAAGTGGATGGAGAGTGGAGTGACCCCATCCCGCTTAACAGTTCAGGCTTTGATCCATCTTTATTTCATGATGAGAATGGGAAGAAATATGTGCTCAATATGCTTTGGGATCATCGGGCAAGTAAGCATGCCTTTGCGGGAATTGTCCTGCAGGAATACAGTGTCGCAGAAAAAAAGTTAATCGGTGAGCGCAAAGTCATTTTTAAAGGCACTTCAATCAAACTGACAGAAGCACCGCATCTTTATCGCATCGGTGATTATTATTATTTATTAACAGCAGAAGGTGGAACGCGGTACGAACATTCAGTCACAGTCGCACGCTCCTCCCATCTTGAAGGACCATACGAGGTTCATCCTGACAATCCGATTTTAACCGCTTTCCATGATCCGGAACATCCGCTGCAAAAATGCGGGCATGCTTCAATGGTTCACACACATACAAATGAATGGTATTTGGCGCATCTCACAGGCCGTCCTATTCCATCAAGTGAGGAATCCATTTTCCAACAGAGAGGCTGGTGTCCGTTAGGAAGAGAGACAGCCATTCAAAGGCTCGAATGGAAAGATGGCTGGCCTTATGTTGTAGGAGGGAAAACAGGGACATTAGAGGTTCAAGCACCTGCTATAAGCCCACAGCCTTTTTCTCCAACGTATCTAAAAACCGATGAATTCACAGAATCAACATTAAATCGGCATTTCCAAACGCTAAGAATTCCTTTTACCGATCAGATCGGTTCTTTAACAGAGCGACCAAATCACTTACGACTATACGGGAATGAGTCTCTCACATCAAAGTTTACACAAGCATTTGTTGCTAGGCGCTGGGAAAGTTTTTATTTTGAAGCGGAAACGGCGGTATCTTTTTTCCCTGAGAATTTTCAGCAAGCCGCTGGTCTTGTGAACTATTATAATACGGAAAATTGGACGGCTCTTCAGGTCACACATGATGAAGAACGTGGGAGAAGATTAGAATTATCAGTGTGCGAGCAGCTCAGTTTCTCTCAGCCGTTGCGACAACCAATCGTGATTCCAGATGAGGTCGCCTATGTCTATTTAAAAGTGACTGTTCAGCGAGAATCATACCATTATTCTTATTCATTTGATGGAGAGAAGTGGGAGAAGATTGATCTATCGTTTGCATCAAAGCATTTATCAGATGATTTCGTTCGGGGAGGCGGATTCTTTACAGGTGCTTTTGTCGGGATGCAATGTCAAGACACAAGTGGGGCGCATCTAGCAGCTGATTTCAAATATTTCCGTTATGCAGAGGGGGAAGGAATGAAAAAAGACAACTCTTTGCAAGCTGTCTCCTTTGACCTCACTGATTCATTGTGAGAGGGTGGCATGATGTAAGAAAGCTTCAGTGACAAGAGATGTCATTCCTAAGGCTGGCGCATTATGCCCTAAAGAAGAAGGGAGCAGTTCAACTTGCGAGCTGAATTGCGGGTCCATTCTTGAAGCAACCTCATCTTGAATGACGCTAAGGACTGTTGGCTGTGATTCAATGATCTTGTTTCTTAAAATAACGGCTTGTGGGTTAAAGGTGTGCAGGACGTTCGTTAGTCCGATGCCGAGGTAAACCCCAAAATTACGCAAGGCGTTCAATGTTCTCATATCATTCAATTTCGCGAACTGTTCAATGGCTTCATAAGACAACTTTCGATCATCGACTTGTAGTGATTGAAATAATGCTTTCTCAGAGGCATATAGTTCCCAGCACCCACGATTTCCGCAGCTACATGTTGGCCCATTGAAGTCGATCGTCATATGTCCCATTTCACCTGAAAAACCATACGTCCCTCTATATAAATGTTGATTCATAATGATCCCGATCCCAATGCCGGTACCGATACTTGCATAGATGAGATTTTCATAATGCTCGGCCACACCAAATATTTTTTCACCATAGGCTCCTGCATTGGCTTCATTTTCTATAAAGACAGGGACTTGAAAGATGTCTTGAAACTCTGCTTTCAAGTCGACCCCTTTCCATTTGGAGTGGGGCGTAAAGACGATTTGTTCATTTGCATCAACTAAGCCTGGGACACAAATGCCGATCCCAATGAGGCCATATGGAGAAGAAGGGATTTTCGAAATGAACGTCTGAATTAATTCGATCAATCGTTGTTTCGTTTCTTGAGGGTGATGGGATGAGTGCGTCAGTTGTTCATCATGAATAATAGATCCCTCAAGGTCTGTTAGGATGGCATTGATATCATCAACTCCGACATCAATACCGATCGAGTAGCCAGCTTGTTTATTGAACATGAGCAATACAGGTCTTCTACCGCCACTAGATTCACCCTGACCGATTTCATAAACGAGATGTTCTTCCATTAATGTAGCCACCTGAGAAGAAACGGTCGATTTATTTAATCCCGTACGTTCTGATAATTTTGCTCGGGAGATCGGTGCCTGTTTTTGTATTTCATGAAGCAATCGCTTTTGATTTATTTTTTTGACAAAGTTCTGATCAGCGATATCCACAAGATTCACTCCATTTGTTTTTTCTTTAAATTAAGTAGGAAAACGATGGTTCATACCATGATGACATCAAGATTTTAACTTTATTATAGCGAAAAGATTTCTAAAATACTAAAAAATATGAAAAATTTTTAAAAATGTGATAGCTTCAACTATTTTGTTTGTTGAGTCAACGTACAAAGTAAATGCATTGGAGGAAAATAGGATGGTCAAATCAAATATGGTGTTCTCTCAATTAGAAAAGATCGGCAACATTCAATATGAAGGAAAACAATCGAAAAATCCACTGGCTTTTCAGCATTATCAAGCGGATAAAGTGATTGGCGGAAAAACCATGAAAGAGCATTTGCGTTTTTCTGTCGCGTATTGGCACACATTGACTGCTGATGGAAGTGATATGTTCGGAACTGGTACGATCCTCCGATCGTGGGATAGTTATAGCGGAATGGATTTAGCAAAAGCGAGATTAGAAGCGGCATTTCATTTATTCGAGATATTAGATGTGCCTTACTTCTCTTTTCATGACCGTGATATTGCGCCAGAGGGTGCTACTTTACAGGAGACCAATCAACAGTTAGACGTGATGGTAGAAAGAATAAAAGATTACATGAAACATAGTCAAGTGAAATTACTATGGAACACGGCCAATATGTTCAAACACCCTCGTTTTGTACATGGTGCCGCAACGTCTTGTCATGCGGATGTGTTTGCCTATAGCGCCGCACAAGTAAAGAAAGGGATCGAAACAGCCAAAGAATTAGGAGCAGAAAATTACGTCTTTTGGGGCGGACGGGAAGGGTATGACACCCTGCTCAATACAGATATGAAACGAGAGCTTGATCACATGTCCATCTTTTTACACATGGCTGTCGACTATGCAAAAGAAATTGGGTATACAGGACAATTTTTAATTGAGCCGAAGCCAAAGGAACCGACAAGCCATCAATACGACACAGATGCGGCTACGACCATTGCCTTTTTAAAGCAGTATGGACTTGACAAGCATTTCAAATTAAATATTGAAGCGAATCATGCGACACTTGCTGGTCATACGTTTGAGCATGAGTTACGTGTAGCGCGTATTCATGGACTGCTTGGGTCTGTTGACGCAAACCAAGGTCATCCACTGCTTGGCTGGGATACAGATGAATTTCCGACAGATATGTATGCCACCACCCTTGCGATGTATGAAATCCTTAAAAACGGTGGTCTTGGAACGGGTGGTTTAAATTTCGATGCGAAAGTCCGAAGAGCATCGTTTGATCTTGAAGATGTGCTGTATGCCCATATTGCTGGGATGGATGCTTTTGCAAAAGGGTTGCAGGTGGCGCATCGATTAATAGAAGATCGAGTGTTTGAAGATGTCATTCAGCATAGGTATCGTAGCTTTTCAGACGGAATTGGTCGTGACATTACAGAAGGGAAAGCAAATTTTCATACGTTAGAACAATATGCACTCGAGCATCCTGTGTTGAAAAACGAATCTGGCAGAGAGGAACAACTAAAAGCTCGATTGAATCAATATTTGCTTGAAGAATAATGGAACTGCTATTTGCGGGGAGGAGTGAACACATGAAGTATGTCATGGGGGTTGATTTAGGAACGAGCGGTGTAAAAGTGATATTAGTAGATGAGACTGGGAAGGTGTGCGGTGAATCCTCTCAGCCATTTCAGCTGATTCAAGAAAAACCAGGGTATTGCGAGCAGCATCCTGACGATTGGGTGAAACAGACAGTCGCCGCTATGAGAGAGCTAGTTGAGACATATCCTGTGCCCGCAAAGCACGTAGAAGGCATCAGTTTTTCTGGGCAAATGCATGGGCTCGTTTTATTAGATGAATCTCGCCAAGTGCTCCGCCGTGCGATCCTGTGGAATGATACACGGACGACAGCGCAATGTCACGACATCACCAATAAATTAGGAAAGCGACTACAAGAAATTACGAAAAACGATGCGTTAGAAGGATTTACATTGCCGAAATTATTGTGGGTAAAAGAACATGAACCGCACATTGATCAAAACATTGACGTGTTTTTACTGCCTAAAGATTACGTTCGATTTCGTTTGACTGGGTTGCTTCATACCGATTATTCAGATGCGGCAGGCACGTTGCTTTTCGACATTGAGAAGCAGTCGTGGAGTGAGGAGCTGTGCCGGCAATTTGATATTCCGCCCCATATTTGTCCGCCGATTGTCTCTTCTGAAGCGGAGGTCGGAACCCTTTTGCCTCAAGTTGCCCGTGAGATTGGAATTCCAGCAAAGGTAAAAGTCTTTGCCGGGGGAGCGGATAATGCTTGTGGGGCTGTTGGCGCTGGGATCTTATCTTCAGGTCAAACATTATGCAGCATTGGGACATCTGGTGTGATTTTGTCATACGAAGCACAGCGTGATCGAGCGCTTCAAGGGCATTTGCATTTATTTCAACATGCCAAAAAAGATGCTTTTTATACAATGGGTGTCACACTCTCTGCAGGATATAGCCTTGATTGGGCAAAATCGGTTTTAGCACCACATGAATCGTTTCAGACGTTTTTACAGGGCGCAGAACATGTGCCACCAGGAGCAGATGGATTGCTATTTACTCCTTATTTGGTTGGGGAAAGAACACCTTACGCAGATTCGACAATTCGTGGAAGTTTTGTTGGACTAGATAGTCGACATGAAAGGGTACACCTCGTCAGATCCGTTTTAGAGGGGATTACTTTTTCATTAAATGAATCGATTGCTTTATTTCGTCAAGCTGGGAAACGAATTGATTCCATTGTGTCGATTGGTGGTGGTGCAAAAAGTGATACATGGCTTCAAATGCAGGCAGACATTTTTCAAGCAGAGATCATTCAATTAGAACATGAACAAGGACCTGCTTTAGGCGCAGCGATGCTTGCAGCGGTTGGTTGTGGCTGGTTTGAATCACTTGAAGACTGCGCGATGCGCTTTATCCATCCAGTAGGTGCATATTCCCCGAATGAACAGCACGTTGATCGATATGCTGATCTATTTCGGTTATATCAGAGCATTTACGCGAAAACAAAAGACATACATGCTGATCTCAGTCGCTTTCGTGAAAAATAGAAGGGAATATGCTGAATTGAAAGGAGGTGACGCGTTGCTTTCATCATTGGGCTGACACAACAAAATGAATGAAAAAGGGAGAGGATTGGAGAATGAACCGTAAACAATGGAAGCTGCTCTTTGTCATGTTGATTGGATTCGCCCTTACACTACCGGCTATACCTGCACATGCGATGACCATTACGAATAATCAAATGGGTAACCATAGTGGCTACGATTATGAATTATGGAAGGATTATGGTAATACGTCCATGACATTGAATAACGGCGGCGCATTTAGCGCGCAATGGAGCAACATCAACAATGCGCTGTTTCGTAAAGGAAAGAAATTCGATTCCACTAAAACACATCATCAGCTTGGTAACATCTCCATCAATTACAACGCTAGCTTCAACCCAGGCGGAAATTCCTATCTATGTGTCTATGGATGGACACAATCTCCATTAGCTGAATACTACATTGTTGATTCTTGGGGAACGTATCGTCCAACGGGGACGTATAAAGGAGCCATTACGGTAGACGGAGGCACATATGATATATATGAAACAACACGTGTCAATCAGCCGTCGATTATTGGGAATGCCACTTTCAAGCAATATTGGAGCGTTCGTCAAACAAAACGTACTAGTGGCACAGTCTCTGTCAGTGAGCATTTTAAAAAGTGGGAAAGCTTAGGTATGCCAATGGGGAAAATGTACGAGACAGCTTTGACAGTCGAAGGCTACCAAAGTAATGGAAGTGCGAATGTGACGAGAAACGAACTATTTATTGGTCGATAAATTGAACACGAAAAAGCCAACAGTTTGTCTGTTGGCTTTTCGTTATCATATTTTCTCCACTTCTACCCGACCAGAGAAAAATGTGGCGCCTCCACCCATATCTGCTAGCCGGTCAGGTGTTAATCCATTGACTAAATGCTTTTTGCCTTTTTGATCGGCCCATAACCCTTGGCTGACAACGGCGCCGGATAACACATGCGTACCGACCGATACGATCAGCTCACATTCTCCTCGATCATTGAACACACGCACCATGTCACCGTCATCTATCTTTCTCTCCTTCGCATCTTGTTCATTCATGTGAAGCTTCGGATATTTCTCAAGCTTTTGATGCTTTTCATTTAAAGAGAAGGTCGAATTAAGGAAATTATGGTTCGGTCCAGGGATAAAAGTCAGTGGGTATTCACTTTCCAAATGAAGTGGTACATAGGTTGGGAGTGCTGGATACCCGTCTCTTTTCATTTTTTCAGAATAAAGCTCAATTTTCCCGCTTGGAGTCGGGAGCTTGATCTCATGAAAAGGACCACGTTTTGCTTTTATCCATTTGTTCTTCTTTAAGGCTTCATATGAAATATCTTCATAGTATGGGTTTTCGGGATGATGAAGTGCTTGTTGCATAAGCTCGGCATCTGTCTCACGAAAAGCCGCCTCTTCAAAGCCCATGGCATGAGCTAACAGTCGAAATACTTCTGTATTTGATTTACTTTCTCCATATCGCTCAATGACAGGCTCTTGAATTTGCATGTAATGATGCCAGTAAGATGTATAGAAATCTTCGTTCTCAAATGCAGATGTCGCAGGAAGTACAATGTCAGCATAAGTCGCTGTCTCTGTGAGAAACAAGTCATGAACGACTGTAAATAAATCTTCTCTTAGTAAGCCTTCTCTGACTTTATTGGCTTCAGGCGTTACAACTGCTGGATTACATGAATAGACAAAGATTGAGTCGATAGATGGTGTTGCATCCAGTAAGACACTGCCTAGCTGGTTCATATTGAATGTTCTAGGTGCCGGCGATGTTAATAAGTCTGGTCGTTGTAAAGCTGTTTCGTTATAACTGAGAAAAGAGGAGTTCGATTTCATCGCTCCACCGCCTTTATGAAGCCATTGGCCTGTTAGGGCAGGGAGGCAGGAGATGGTTCGAATGCTCATTCCGCCATTATCGTGATGCTGTAATCCATTTCCGATGCGAATAAGAGATGGCGATGTTTCAGCATACATTCTCGCAAGTGTGATGATATCATCTTTTGGTACACCTGTGATTTGTTCCACCATTTCTGGGTCATACTGCTTCACGTGCTCGCGAAGCTCTTCGTGACCAATTGTATACGTTTCTAAAAAGGACGAATCCGTTCGGCCTTCTTTAAATAGAACATGCATGATGCCAAGAGCGAGTGCGCTGTCAGTGCCAGGGCGAAGGGGGATAAACCAATCGGCCATTCGCCCTGTTTGGTTTTTATGGACATCAATGACGACAATTTTGGCGCCTTGTTTTCTCGCTTTTTGTGCGATTGTGATTTGATGCATGTTCGTTGAAACGGCATTGATGCCCCAGAAGATAAAAAGTTTCGTGTGAATCGTTTCTTCTGGATCTGTCCCAATACTTGCACCCATCGTATATTTATAGCCCGTCGTTCCTGCTGATTGACAAATGGTTCTATCTAATTGGCTTGAGCCAAGACGATTGAAGAAGCGCCGATCCATTCCTTCTGCATTCAAATTGCCCATATTGCCATAGAAGCTATAAGGCAGAATACTTTCTGGACCTTTTTCGTTGATCAGGTTTGTCCATTTTTGCCGAATGGTTTCAATGGCTTCTTCCCACGTAATAGGCTCAAACTCACCATCTCCTTTTCGTCCAACACGTTTTAAAGGAGTTGTTAGCCGTTTTGGGTCATAAATACGTTCAGTCATATTTCTCACCTTGTTGCATATGTTCCCTTGCGTCACTGGGTGATCAGGATCTCCTTGAACTTTCACGATTTTTCCATTTTCTTTATGTATTAAAAGACCGCACTGATCTGGGCAATCTAATGAACAAACTGATTTGAATATTCCATCTTTTATCGCTGAATAATCGGTCATGGGTCATTCGCTTCCTTTCTGTATGCTTCTGCCACTTTGTATGGACTTTATTTTAGCACGTTAGAGAGTGGAAGGTAAGAAGAGTTCATAAAATTCGAAAAAGAAAAATCCCCTAAAAAAGGGGACGCTTAATATCGTGTGACCTTGACAGGGAATTCTTTCACGCCAAAAACAAACGTACTTTGGATGGGCTTCAAGTCATCTGTTGCACAAGTCATCTCTTCAAAAGTATTGAATAAAATCTCTAGCGCAATATTGCTTTCAAGCCGTGCGAGTGGAGCACCAAGACAGAAGTGAATCCCAAAGCCAAAACTCATATGCGGGTTTGATTTTCGATCAAGTCGAAACGTATCAGGGTCTTCAAACTTCCGTTCATCCCGATTCGCTGACGCAATCCAGCTAATGAGATAATCGCCTTTTTTTATCTCCTGACCGGCAATGTTAACATCCTCTACTGCAATACGACCAATCGCTTGAACAGGTGGATAAAACCGTAATGTTTCCTCAGTCAATTGAGGGATAAGCGAAGGGTCTTGCCTTACGGATTTCGCAATATCAGGCTTTTCAGTGAGAATTCTGACGGCATTCGTGATGAAGTTGGTCGTTGTTTCATTTCCAGCAACGAGTAATAAAATACAAAATCCAAGCAGCTCATCTTCAGTTAAATGCTCGCCATCAATTTCGGCTTGTATAAGAAGAGAGATCAAATCATTTGTCGGTGTTTCTTTTCGTTTTTTGATTAAATGAGAAAAATACTGGGAGAGCTCTTCTTCCGCTTGCTTCTGCATGTCCACAACGGCTTGAATCGCTTCATTTGAGTCGTCTTCTGCACCAGCAACAAGGGCATCTGAATGTTTTTTAATGAAATCCCTATCTTGAACCTCTGCACCAAGAAGCTCTGCGATAATCATGACAGGTAGAGGGGCAGCAAGATCATGAACCAGATCAAATGTCTGTTCTTGCCGCACCCGATGTAATAGGTCGTGCGTCAAGTCTTTGATTTTTTCTTCTAATTGTTTGATCGCTTTTGGAGTAAATGCTTTATTCACAAGTGCTCTCATCTTTGTATGTTTTGGAGGATCCATTGTTAAAATACTTGATTTAGACGTACTTCTTCCTCGCTGAGATGAGAACAGTTTTGGCTGCTTGAGAACGAACTGAATATCGGCATACCGAAAGAGATCCCAGCACTTTCTCGTCTCGTCATATCTGATATCAGCCTGCGAACGTAATTCATTGTAACGAGGGAACGGGAAAAGAAGGTCATGTGTTGATCGAATTTCTTTCATTGGAATGACATTGACATAGTTTTCTTTCACTTTCATGATGAACGCTCCTTTTTCGTATCATTTCCCTTTCACGTTATCACCCGAGAAAGGTGCATTTCAACGGACATGTTCACTAAAATATGTCAATAGTCTAAATGAAACATTCAAGTTCATAGATGATCTAGGAAAATAGAAAGCGACAAAATGTTAGCGCTTACTAAAGCGTGTAATAGAAGTCACCGAAAAGAAAAATAAATTGGAGAATCCAGTCGAACGAAAGGGTCTTATGTTTCAAATGTAGATAGTTCTTTATACTCAAATTATACAATGTGAAAAGTGTAGTGAACATACATAGCGTCAACTGTTTTTGATGTACTCGGGACTTTTGAAAAGCGCTAGCCCTTTCTTGACACGATTTCTCATCATGTTACGATAACTTACGTGTGAAAAACGCGAACAAAAAGCGAACAAGGGAGAGGTTCCATATCATTGATCAAAAGAAAGTTGCTTTCATTGGCGCAGGTTCTATGGCTGAAGGGATGATTGCAGGTATTGTGCGATCAGGCCGGATGCCGCTTCACCATATTTACGCAACAAATAGACAGAATGTGGATCGACTTCATGAACTAACGAAACGATACGGTATTCAAACAGCGACAATGGATTCATGTCCTTTTGAAGACATGGATATCTTGATCCTAGCGATGAAACCAAAGGATGCTGAAAAAGCACTTGACACCTTAAAACCTCATATTCAACCTCATCAGCTCATCATGTCTGTTCTTGCAGGTGTGAAGACACAATCTATTGAAAATATGCTTCATGAAGGGCAGCCAGTGATGCGGGTTATGCCTAATACGTCAAGTACCATTGGTGCATCAGCCACAGGGCTATCTGCCGGACGATATGTGACGAATGGGCAAATGGCGATGAGCCAAGCGCTTCTATCTGAAATGGGAGAAGTATACACCATAGAGGAAGAGCATATGGACATATTCACAGGAATTGCCGGAAGCGGACCCGCTTATTTTTATTTCCTTATGGAAAGAATTGAAGAAGCAGGAGAAGAAGCAGGCTTATCAAAGGAGATGTCTCGCCAAATCGGAACTCAGACACTGCTTGGTGCCGCCAAAATGCTTCAAGAAACGGCTGAAAACCCATCTATTTTAAGAGAAAAGATTACATCCCCGAACGGTACAACGGCAGCAGGACTTCATGCATTAGATGATTTTGGTGGCGGGGAAGCCATCAAACAAGCTGTCAAACATGCAACCAATCGATCTAAAGAAATCAGCGAACAACAAAAACAAAAAGTATCGATCTAAATAGAGTCTCAGTACAGGAGTGATAACGTGTACGCAGATAAAGAGAGAAAACGAATTGTTGTGAAAATCGGAAGCAGTTCTCTGACTAGCTTTCAAGGTGAGATTAGTCTGAAGAAACTAGAAAAACTCGTCAACCAAATTGTGAAACTCAAAGATGAAGGCCATGAAGTCATCTTGGTTTCTTCTGGAGCTGTTGCAGCTGGCTATCGAAAACTAGGGTTTATGGATAGACCGAAAACATTACCAGAAAAGCAGGCATCTGCCTCGATAGGTCAAGGGCTGTTAATGGAATCATATTCTACCTTATTTTTATCGCACGGTTATATTGCCTCACAGCTTTTAATCACAAGAAGTGATTTTTCAGATGAAACCCGCTATCAAAACGTGCGAAATACGATGAATGTGTTATTAGACAGAGGCATTATCCCAATCATCAATGAAAATGATACGGTGACCATTAACCGGTTAAAGTTTGGGGATAATGATACGCTTTCTGCGAAGGTGGCAGGATTGATAGATGCTGATTTCCTCGCTATCTTATCAGATATCGATGGTTTGTATGAGGAGAACCCGCATACGAATCCACATGCGAAAAGAATCCGAGAGGTAACAGAGATTACTGAGGATATTGAAGCCGCTGCTGGAGGGGCAGGAAGCAGTGTTGGAACAGGTGGCATGAAGTCAAAGCTTGATGCTTTCAAGATATCGATGGCGGCAGGGATTAATGGCTTTCTAGGAAAAGCGGATACCCCGCATATTTTAGATAAGGCGCTGAACGGCACTGTAGATGGGACTTATTTTACGGCTGATGAAAACCTAGCACCGCTTAATTATAAAAAGCAGTGGATCGCGTTTCATTCTGGCCCAAAAGGCGAACTAATGGTACATGAGAAGACGCAAGAATCCTTACTTCATCGCGAAGAAAGTCTCGATTCAGATGGCATTATTGATGTGAAGGGCTCATTTAAAAAAGGTGATGTTGTTCGCATTTTAGATCAAAGTGAAAGAGAAATTGGACTCGGCATTGTCAACTATGATGCGGCCATTCTTGCGAAAAATGGCGAGCTGTTACAAGGCGAAGTTGTTGATGTCGTCGATCTTGAAGCATTTGTTTGTCATTTAGAACGATCAATTCCAGTTTGTTAATGAAAAGGGAGGAATTCCATGACACTGACAGCTGATGTTGTCACATCCGTCAAAGAAAAAGCGAAGAAAGCAAAACATGTATCAAAGAAAATGGGATTACTTGACACAGAAGAAAAAAATGAGGCGCTGCTACATGTCGCAACAGCCTTAGAAAAGCATAGCCATTTTATTTTACAAGAGAATCAAAAAGACTTACAGGTAGGAAAAGAAAAAGGCTTCTCAGAAGCGTTAATGGATCGTTTAATGTTAGATCAGGATCGAATTCATGAGTTTGCGGAAAGTCTGCGACTTGTGACAAGATTAACAGATCCTGTTGGAGAAATATTGGATGAATGGACTCTTGATAATGACTTATATGTAAAAAGTCGAAGAGTACCGCTCGGCGTGATCGGCATGATCTATGAAGCGAGACCGAATGTGACTGTCGACGCAGTAGGCCTTGCCTTAAAGGCAGGCAATTCAGTCATACTAAAAGGCGGTTCCTCCGCTATTTCTTCCAACAAAGCCATTGTCAACGTCATTCATGAGGCACTAGATCAAACAAAGATTCCTCGTGATGCGGTTCAATTCATTGAACAAACAGACCGCTCTTCGGTTCAAGCAATGTTTCAATTAAAGGAATGGATTGATGTCTTAATTCCGCGAGGCGGAGCGTCATTAATTAAAACGGTTGTAGAGGAATCAACCATTCCAGTCCTTGAAACAGGAACAGGCAATTGTCATGTCTTTATTGATCAAACAGCGAATGTGAAGAAAGCCACCAAGATTGTCATCAATGCCAAAACGAATCGACCAGCCGTTTGTAATGCGCTAGAAACGTTGATCATTCATCGCGATTGGCTGAAAGAAAATGGGGACACATTGAATGAGGCATTGCAGGAGCATCACGTGACGGTACATGGGGACAAGGAAGCAGAGTCTTTCTTTACAGATGTCGTTCCAGCCGAGGAAGCGGATTGGATGGATGAATATTTAAGTCTTGATCTTGCAGTGAAAATCGTAGATTCAATTGAGGAAGCAATTCTTCATATTGATCAATACGGAACGAAGCATTCAGAAGCGATCGTCACAGAAGATGAGAAAAATGCGCTCATATTTTTAAATGAAGTAGATGCCGCTGCCGTGTATCATAATGCATCCACTCGCTTCACTGATGGCGGGGCGCTCGGGTATGGGGCTGAGATCGGAATCTCGACCCAAAAGTTGCACGCACGAGGCCCAATGGGACTCACTGCCCTCACCACAACAAAACTTCTCATGTCCGGTGACGGTCAGATTCGACATTAGGAACGAAACAAAAAACACGACCTTTTTTAGAGGAGGTCGTGTTTTTTTAGTGTATGATGAAAGAATAGACAAGAAGGAGGAGACACATGAAGACCAGCCACACATCCATCTATTTAAGAGATTTAATGGAAGATGATGCCGAAGCACTCACAACACTTGAGTATGACAATCGCGATTTCTTTCAGCCATTTACTTCACTTAGGGAAGAGAATTTTTACACGGCTCATGGACAATTAAAACGAATTCAATCGTATCAAGAAGGGCGAAAAAAAGATGAAACGTATGCGAAAGGAATTTTCCATCGTGACTCGGATCAGCTCATTGGAACAATTGCACTGACTGGTATTGTGAGAGATGTTATTCAAAGTGCCTGGCTTGGGTACGGGCTTGATCAAAAGCAGAATGGAAAAGGGTATACGACTGATGCGATTGGGCTCATGCTTGATGAAGCGTTTCAAGTCCTTGAACTACATAGAATTGAAGCAGGTGTTCAGCCACACAATATTGGTTCCATCCGTGTACTTGAAAAATCAGGCTTTCAAAAAGAAGGGCTGTCTAGACAAAATGTGAAAATCAACGGAGAGTGGAAAGATCATTATTTGTTTGCTATTCTCTCTACCGATAAACGCCCAACCGTTGTCACTACATAAAAACTCCCTCAAATGGGGAGTTTTTTTATTTACAGCATGACTTTCTCGAACTTAAAGAATTCACATTCTTCCGGTACGAACGTATCATCTTTATGATCATGAGGTGCGTTTGGATCTGGATGGTGTAAATGATAGAACTCCGTTATGTGAAACCCGCATTTATTGACATAGAAATGAATGTTGCGTTTTTCAAAATAGGGCGTTACAACCTCCCATATTTTTGTTTCTGGGTATTGCGCTTCAATGGCTTTCCATGCCGCCTGACCAATCCCGCGGCTGTGTGAGGAGGAAGTGATATAAAGCAAGTCTACCGAGTTGTGATGTGTTTGGCGGTTGATTTTTAAAACAACGCCGCCAGCCTTTTCACCATTCAGCAAAATGTGATAAACCATGTTTTCGTTCGCTTGGAACGATGCATCAATCGCATCATCCGGAGGAATAGGTCCACCTTGTGCGTCGCCAAAGGCGTCGATCACGCCAGCTATAAACGCTTCTTGCATCTCTTTTTTCATTGAAGGGAAGTCCTCTTGGTGTGCCAATGCTAATGTGACTTGATGTTGAGTGATTTTGTTCATTTTCTGATCCTTTCTTCAGTTCATTATGTTCCTGCGTGTTATGATAAAGGGTGGAGTAACTCCATAGTCAAGAGAGGAGAGTTAAAATGATCAATGATGTGCAAAAAACGTTTTACACTGGTGAATTTGCCAAGTTATTTGATGTCAAAAAAGATACACTGCTTTATTATGATAAAATTGATTTGTTTAAGCCGGCTGGCGTCCATGAAAATGGATACCGTTACTATACAATGGAGCAATTTGATCACTTTATTGCGATTCAATCCCTTCGTGCTGTACAGTTTCCGATCAAAGAGTTAAAACAATATTTCACCGAACCTTCTCAGGAAAGACTACAAAATCTCGCGCTAGAACAAGTGGAAAAGGTCAAAGAGGAGATACAAAAACTAGAGGATATCCAATCTTTTCTAATGCGTGTGATCGAGACGACGAATGAATTAACATCCGTGAACCCAGGGGAGGTTTTGTTTCAAGAACTGCCAGAAGAATCGATTGTTCTTAGTGCATCAAACCCGATTGATTTGAACACTTCTGTAGAGGAAATCTCTCGTATTGTGGGTGAGTTCATGAAGGAGATTGGTGTGAAAGGCGCTGCAGCCAATGGCTCTGTTTTAAAAAAAGAGCCATTTCTTCAGCGTCGCTATCATGAGTCAGATAGGCTGTTTTGCCGAATGGAAGGACCTGGTGCTGTCAAAAAGCCTGCTGGCCTTTATGCGGTTTTGTATCATCAAGGTACACCTGAAGACATTGCATCTGCCTACTCACATTTACTAGATCAGATTGAGGCAGAAGAAATGGTGCTGGATGGAGATGTCTTTGAGGAGTATGTACTCCATTCGCTCTTGTCTAAAAATGAAGCGGAATACCTCACAAAACTTAGTGTAAAAGTAACTAAAAAAGGATAGACAGGCATGTTTCCATGCTGTCTATCCTTTTCAATTTAACCTACTTGATGTTCTGTAAATTGACTCATATACAAGTCCGCATAAAAGCCTTTTTCGTTTAAAAGCTCATTGTGCGTTCCTTTTTCAATCATGGTGCCGTCTTTCATGACTAAAATGAGATCGGCATCTTTGATTGTTGAAAGTCTGTGGGCAATCACGAAGCTCGTTCTGTCATTCATTAGCTCATTCATGGCTTTTTGAATGTGCATCTCTGTCCGTGTATCTACACTACTTGTCGCTTCATCTAATATCAAAATCTTTGGATCAGATAAAATCGCGCGGGCGATCGTTAAGAGCTGACGCTGACCTTGTGATAGGTTCCCGGCATCTTCTGTTAAAAGTGTGTCATATCCATCAGGAAGCGTTCGGATGAAATCATCAGCATAGGCATGTTTCGCGGCTTGGATCACATCTTCTTTCGTCACACCTTGTCTTCCGTAGGCAATGTTATCGTAAATGGTGCCTTCAAAAAGCCACGTATCTTGAAGGACCATCGCAAATAAATCGCGCACTTGCCGGCGGCTAAGGTCGGTCGTTTTCACGCCTCCAATGCGAATAGAGCCTCGATCTAATTCATAAAAGCGCATGAGCAGATTAATGATGGTCGTTTTTCCTGCGCCTGTTGGCCCCACAATGGCAACTGTTTGTCCTTCTTTGACATGTAAATTCAATTCTTTAATAACCGGTTGATTTTTGTCATAACCGAATTGTACTTGCTCAAAGGTCACATCTCCTGAAAGTGAATCAAGCTCCACAGCCGCATCTTCTTCGGTGCTTTCTTCCTCTTCATCTAAAATGTCAAAAACCCTTTCAGCAGATGCAATGGCTGATTGTACTAAGTTCGCCACACTTGAGGCTTGCACAAGTGGTTGCGACATTTGTTGTGTGTACTGAATAAACGCTTGAACATCTCCCACACGAATATTTCCGTTAATCACAAGAATCCCCCCAGCGACGCTTACTGCAACATAGCCAAGGTTTCCAATAAAGGTCATCATCGGCATCATCAAGCCGGAGATAAACTGTGCCTTTCTAGATGATTCGTAAAGCTGGTCATTTAATTGATCAAACGTCGCGATCGCTTTCTTTTCATAGCCGTATGCACGGACGGTCTGATGTCCTGTGAACATTTCATTAATGTGTCCATTGATGAGACCTAGCTCTTTTTGCTGCGCCTTAAAATGCTTTTGTGAAAATGACGTGATGCCTTTTATGGCGAACAGACTAAGAGGTAATGTCAAACAAACAAGTAAGGTTAATAACGGACTGATGACAAGCATCATGATGATAATCCCGATCACTGTAATGACAGAGGTGATCACTTGGGTGAGTGCCTGCTGTAGGGATGTATTGATGTTATCAATATCATTCATGACACGGCTCAATGTGTCTCCGTGAGTTGTTTTATCAAAATAACGGAGGGGGAGACGTGTGAGCTTGTCGTTTGCCTCTTGGCGTAATTCAGCAATGGTTTGCTGAGATACCCCCGCCATCACATATTGCTGAACAAATGAAAAGAGGGAAGCAATCACATATAACAAAACCAGTAGCCATAGAATTTGGCCAATGACATCGAATTGAACAGCTGTCCCTTGTGTGAAACTGTCAAAGAGGGAAGAGGTGGCATCCCCGAGTAATTTTGGACTGATGACATTGAAGACGGTTGATCCGATTGCGGCAATTAGCACAATGATGAGCTGGGTTGTTCTTGGCTTTAAATAGCCCGCCAAACGAAATAAGGTTTTCTTAAATTCCTTTGGCTTGCCAGCTGGTGCTCCGCGGTGTCCGCCTCGATGTCCCATTCCAGAGGACATTTTTTTACTCATCCTTGCTTCACCTCCTGTCCTTCTTGTGATGCAACAATCTCTTGATACACACGGTTGTTTTGACTTAATTGTTCATGTGTTCCAATCCCAGCGATGTTGCCTTCGTCAAGCACAATGATTTTATCACTATGCTTCACTGTGCTGATTCTTTGCGCGACAATGATGAAGGCCGCATACTGCTTTTCTTCTTCCAATGATGCCCGAAGCTTCGCATCTGTTTTGTAATCAAGGGCTGAGAAGCTATCATCAAATAGATAGAATGCTGGTTTTCGAACGAGTGCTCTCGCAATTGAGAGTCGCTGCTTTTGACCACCTGACAGATTCGATCCACCTTGATCGATTTCCGCCTCAATTCCACCATCTTTTTGCAGAACAAAGTCTTCAGCTTGTGCAGTACGAAGTGCCTGCCAAATGTCTTCATCGTTCGCAGTTTGCCGCCCAAAGCGTACATTATCTGTAATGGTGCCATTGAACAAGACTGCTTTTTGAGGAACATAGCCCATTTGGCTTCTTAATGTGTCTTGATTGAGGTGTCTAATATCGATCCCATCTAGTGTAATCCGGCCATTTGATGGTTCGTAAAACCGGGTCATCAGCTGAAGGAGGGTCGTTTTTCCAGAACCAGTACTTCCAATGATGGCTGTCGTTTCACCCGTTTTCACTTCAAACGTTATCCCTTGAACTGCCGGTTTTTCAGCGTTTGAGTAATAGAAGGAGACATCTTCAAAGCGAATGGCTTTTGCGGGTTGCGAAAGCTCTCGAATCGACTCACTCTTGTCTTTGATCTTTGGTTCCATGTTTAATACTTCATTGATCCGTTTCGCAGATGCTTGCGCCCGTGGGATCATAATAAAGCTCATCGACAGCATAATCAGTGCCATTAAAATCATCATCGCATATTGAATAAAGGCAATGAGATTTCCAACCTCCATCTGTCCTGCATCAATGCGATTTGCCCCAATCCACACGATGCCGATATTTGTGAAGTTCATCATGATGAGCATAAACGGGAATAAATACGCCATTAATCGATTGACGCGCAGGCCAGTGTCTTTATAGGACGTATTGGCTTGCTGAAAACGCTCCTTTTCATCTTCAACTCGATTAAAGGCACGAATGACACGGATGCCAGAAAGAGACTCGCGCATAATCAAATTCAAACGATCTGTCTTTTTCTGAAGCTGACCAAATAGCGGGATGGCTTTTCTTGAAATCAAATAAATAAACCCGCCAAGTAGGGGGAGGGCTGCTAGGAAAATAAGAGATAACACAGCATCTCTTGAGACAGCCAATAGAATCCCGCCAACGAGCATCAAAGGGGCTCTTGTCATCATTTGCAAGATCATAATGGTCACATCTTGGACTTGCTTGACATCGTTTGTTGATCTTGTAATGAAGGAAGACGTCCCAATCTTTTGGAATTCTTCTAGTGAAAATTGTTCGACATGGACAAATAACTGTCTTCTCATATCACGGCCGAAGCCAAGTGCCGTTTTGGATGATAAATAGGATTTCCAGATCGTAAGCAAGATCGCGAGTAAAGAACAAGCAATCATCCAGCCGCCAACCTTCCAAATATACGCAGTATCTCCTCGCACGATACCGACATCTACGATATCCGCAGTCAGTGTTGGTAAGTATAACTGAAGCATGCTGCTTAAAAAGGTGAGGATGACAATCGAGACAACCGATAACCGATAAGGCTTTAAAAAGGATAAAATTGATTTCATACCGATACCTTTCTTTCATCTAATCTGTGATTCTGTCACTCATCATATACAAAGAGGGGTGATGACGACAAATGAAATGTCTTCAGTTCGTGAATTATTTATATTGTTCAATTTTAGAGAAGAAATCCTTTACAAACACATAGAAATCTTGCGCTGATGGAGAGATTTCTCTTGATTTAGGTGTAATGATTCCAACGGTTCTGCGAACGTGCGGGAAGTCGATCGGAATTTTCACCGTAAACCGAGGTGTTGTTTCATAAAAGGCGCTTTCGGGTAATAAAGTAACGCCCATACCTGCAGATACTAACCCTTTAATGGCATCTAAATCCTCACCTTCAGACGAGATCTTCGGCTCATATCCTGCCTGCTTACAAGCATCGACCGCAATTTTCCTCAGCACATATCCTTCCGGAAATAGAACATAATGATCCTTTCTCAAATCACTTAAATGTATGCTGCGTTGTCCGCTAAATGGGTGACTAATCGGCAAGAGCGCATAAATGCTTTCTGAAAATAAAATATGTCCTTCTAATTGAGGATCGTTCGTCGGCACTGGTCCTAAAAAGGCGAGATCAATATCTCGATTTTTTACAGCGTCAATGAGAAATTTATAGGAGCCTTGACGAAGTAAAAAATCGACCTCTGGATATTCCTCTTTAAAAGCAGAAATGACAGAAGGGAGTACTTGGCTAGCAAGACTTGTCGGAAACCCGATATTCACAGTCCCTTTATGGGGATCTAGATATTCATCAATTTGTTCTTTCGCATAATCAATCGCCTTTAATGCTGTTCTGACATGATCTAAAAACTGGCGACCGATCTTCGTTAATTTAATGTTACGTCCTTCACGTTCAAATAATTCAACCCCTAGCTCTTCTTCTAAATTTGCAATCTGGCGGCTAATGGCCGATTGTGCGACATGTAAGTTTTCTGCTGCTTCTGACACGTGTTCTCGATCAGCGACTTCTACAAAATATCGTAATTGACGAAGCTCCATTTTTGCAGTTCACACCCATCTATCTCAAAAAGAGATTGTTTTGATCTAAATTATATATTGTTTATATCAATTTGAAAACTTAAAATAAATCACAGAGTTTGTGAGATTTTACGACTGACAAAAAAACGGATCTTTTAAAACGGGGGAGAGAAAAGATGACGTATAACCAACTGCCAAAATCACAAGGTCTCTACCGTCCTGAGTTTGAACATGATGCATGTGGAATTGGCTTGTATGCCCATTTAAAAGGAAAAGCAACACATGACATCGTCAAAAAAGGATTGCAAATGCTGTGCCAGCTTGATCACCGCGGCGGGCAAGGCAGTGATCCGTTTACAGGAGATGGAGCAGGTTTAATGGTCCAACTGCCAGATGCTTTCTTCAGAAAGAACTGCAAGCAATTCTCACTACCTAAAAAGGGCCGTTACGGAGTAGGTATGGTCTTCTTTTCAAAAGATGATGATGAAAAAACGCGTCAGTCCATCGAACAGACAATCAATGGATTCATTCAACAAGAAGGGCAAACACTCATTGGCTGGAGAACCGTTCCTATCGATCCAGAGAAAATTGGCACAATTGCACAGAAAAGCTGTCCAGTGGTTAGACAAGTGTTTATTGCCGCCAATGAAAACGTGTTAGACCGTTTATCATTTGAAAGAAAGTTATATGTCATTCGAAAACAGGCGGAAAATTGGGGGATTCAAGAAAAAAAGTCATTTTATTTCGTCAGTCTTTCAAGTCAAACGATTGTCTATAAGGGGTTATTAACATCCAATCAAGTCGATGATTTTTATTTTGATTTACAGGATGAAACATTTGTTTCTGCATTTTCACTTGTTCACTCCAGGTTTAGTACAAACACATTTCCTAGCTGGGAGAGAGCGCATCCAAATCGTTATTTGATTCATAATGGAGAGATTAACACATTAAGAGGTAACATCAATTGGATGAGAGCAAGAGAACAACAATTCGTGTCTGAGGCCTTCGGAGAAGATCTCGACAAGATTTTACCAGTGCTGAATGCAGACGGAAGTGATTCATCCATTTTAGACAATGCGTTTGAGTTTTTTGTTCTTGCAGGCCGCTCACCGGCACATGCAGCCATGATGCTCATTCCAGAACCTTGGACAGAGAATACACACATGTCTAAAGAGAAACGGGCGTTTTACGAATTCCATAGTTCTTTGATGGAGCCGTGGGATGGACCAACAGCCATTTCTTTTACTGACGGTGTGCAAATCGGTGCCATCTTAGACCGTAATGGATTGAGACCTGCAAGGTACTATGTCACAAATGATGATCACATCATTTTCTCTTCTGAAGTCGGTGTCATTGACATCAATGAAGAAGAGATCAAATATAAAGATCGCTTAGAGCCAGGAAAGATGCTATTAATCGATCTAGAAGAAGGCAGAATGATTTCTGATGAAGAAATCAAGTCTACCATTTCAAATGAGCTCCCTTACCAAAAATGGCTTGATGAAGAAATGGTTCATGTCAATCCAACTGGAGAAAAGTCAGAAAATTCTACTATAATGAAAGATTTACTGACACGCCAACGGGCTTTCCATTATACGTACGAAGAGATTCAAAAGTATTTCATTCCTTTACTTGAGGAAGGGAAGGACCCAATTGGTTCAATGGGGAGTGATACACCGCTTGCTGTGCTGTCAGATCAGGCACAGTCACTGTTCAATTATTTCAAGCAACTGTTTGCCCAAGTCACCAATCCACCTATTGATGCCATTCGAGAGCAGCTTGTCACTTCGACCATGACATGGTTAGGAGCCGAGGGAGACATTCTTCATCCGAACGAATATTCATGCCGGAGAATCAAGCTGTACACACCAGTCTTGACGAGCGAGCATTTCAATGGTTTGAAAACAATTGTTCATAATGCGTTTAAAAGCAAAACGATTCACACATTATTTACGGATGATATAAAGCGCGGGCTTGATGGAATGTTTGAAGAGGCGGAAAAAGCCATTCGTGCAGGCGTCTCATTCATCATCCTCTCAGACCGTCACATGTCAGCGAATCAGGTGCCAATTCCACCACTTCTAGCATTAAGTGCTCTTCATCAGCACCTCGTTCGCCAAGGCTTACGAACAAAAGTGAGCCTCATTGTCGAATCAGGAGAAGTCAGAGAGGTGCATCATTTCGCTGCACTGATTGGTTACGGGGCAGATGCTATTTATCCATATTTGGTGTATGAAACGTATAAACAACTCATTGCGGATAAGACCATTTCTATGAGCTTTGATGAAGCCGTCACAAAGTATAGCAAAAGCGTCACTGAGGGTGTCGTCAAAGTCATGTCTAAAGTCGGGATTTCCACTGTGCAAAGCTATAGAGGTGCACAAATTTTCGAAGCAGTCGGGATAAGCGAAGACGTCATCGATGCCTATTTCACAGGAACAGCAACACAGCTTGGCGGGATTGATCTTGACACAATTGCATATGAAGCAAAGCTTCGCCACCAAGCGGGCTATCTAGAATCGATTGATCAAACACTAGAATCAGGCAGTGAATTTCAATGGAGAAAAAATGGAGAGCACCATGCGTTTCATCCAAAAACGATCCATACGCTTCAATGGGCATGCCGGAACGAAGACTATGGCCTTTTTAAACAATACACAAAGGCAGCGGATGAAGAAAGAATTGGATTTTTAAGAAATCTATTTTCTTTCTCTTCGAAACAAAAACCCGTTCCACTGGAGGATGTTGAATCAGCCGCGTCCATCGTGAAGCGCTTCAAAACGGGTGCGATGTCATTCGGTTCGTTAAGCAAGGAAGCACATGAAGCGCTTGCCATTGCGATGAACCGAATCGGTGGAAAAAGTAATAGCGGAGAAGGCGGGGAAGATCCTGCACGATTCACGATAGATGAACATGGTGATGATCGAAGAAGTGCCATTAAGCAAATTGCTTCTGGACGATTTGGTGTTAAAAGTCATTACTTAGTCAATGCCGATGAATTACAAATCAAAATGGCACAAGGGGCAAAGCCAGGAGAAGGCGGACAACTGCCAGGAAATAAAGTGTATCCGTGGGTGGCACATGTTCGCGGCTCTACACCGGGTGTTGGTCTCATTTCACCACCCCCGCACCATGATATTTACTCAATCGAGGACTTGGCACAGCTGATCCATGATTTGAAAAATGCCAATCGAGATGCCCGCATTAGTGTGAAGCTTGTGTCCAAAGCAGGTGTCGGCACGATAGCAGCTGGTGTCGCAAAAGGCACCGCAGATGTCATTGTCATCAGTGGATACGATGGCGGAACTGGAGCTTCACCGAAAACGAGTATTAAACATACTGGACTCCCTTGGGAGCTCGGTTTGGCAGAGGCACATCAAACCCTCGTCTTAAACGGTTTGCGTGAGCGAGTAGTACTTGAAACAGATGGAAAGTTAATGACAGGACGCGATGTCGTCATGGCGGCGATTCTAGGAGCAGAAGAATATGGTTTTGCGACAGCACCACTCGTTGTATTAGGTTGCGTGATGATGAGAGCTTGTCATTTGGATACTTGTCCCGTCGGTGTGGCCACACAAAACCCAGCGCTTCGCAAAAAATTTACGGGGAATCCCGATCACATCGTGAACTTTATGATGTATATTGCGGAAGAAGTCAGAGAATTGTTAGCTGAACTAGGCTTTACATCTCTCGATGAGTTGATTGGACGGACAGATGTATTAACAGTCAGTGAGCGAGCAAAAGCGCACTGGAAAGCAAAACAGCTTCAATTAGACACATTACTTTATCAACCAGATGGCGCTCGGACATTCAGAACACCGCAAAATCATCAAATAGGTGCATCACTGGATGTGAAGGAGATTCTTCCAAATGTTCAGGAAGCGTTGACCAATCAAACACCCGTAGACTTATCACTTCATATTCGCAATATCAACCGCGCTACTGGAACGATAACGGGTAGTGAAGTGTCAAAGCGCTACGGAGAGGAAGGGCTCCCTGAAGATACGATCACACTACGATTCACTGGGTCAGCCGGTCAAAGCTTTGGCGCATTTGTTCCAAAAGGCATGTCCTTACATCTAACAGGCGATGCAAATGACTATGTCGGCAAAGGATTATCAGGCGGGAAAATGATCGTAAAAACAACTGATCGTTTTACACAAAATAGCGGTGGCAATGTGATCATTGGAAATGTGGCGTTCTACGGTGCGACGAGCGGAGAAGCTTACATTAACGGACGCGCTGGTGAACGATTTGCTGTACGGAACTCAGGTGTGAATGTTGTCGTTGAAGGGATTGGTGATCACGGCTGTGAGTACATGACAGGCGGACGCGTCATCATTTTAGGGGATGTCGGGAAGAACTTTGGCGCAGGGATGTCAGGCGGTGTAGCTTATGTGCATACGTCAGATGCGAAACAGTTTAAAAGAATGTGTAACACAGAGATGATCATGTTTGAAAAGCTTACGAATCAGAAGGAAGAACATGATGTCAAACACATGATTCAAGCGCATGTAGACTATACGAATAGCTCAAAGGCGTTTCAAATACTGGAAAGCTGGGATAAAGAAAAGAATCGTTTGATCAAAATCATCCCGAGACATTACAAAATGATGCTTGAGCGCATTGAACAGCAAAAGCAAGCAGGTCTCAGTCATGAAGAAGCTGTCATGCTTGCCTTTGAAGCAAGTACGAAACCACAAGTCAAAAAAACGACAAACGGGCAAAAGGCAGCCCTCGCTCATTAAGAAAGGGGAGAGGACAATGGGGAAATCAACAGGTTTTATGGAATTTAACAGAGAAAAGCCAAATGAACGTGACCCTCTCACTCGACAAAATGATTGGAAAGAATACGCTTCTATCTACACAGATGAATCATTAAAACAGCAGGGCGCTAGATGCATGGATTGCGGTACACCGTTTTGTCAAATGGGGATTGAGCTGAAGTCGGGCGTTTCTGGCTGTCCGATCTACAATTTAATTCCAGAGTGGAATGACCTTGTATATCGCGGGAGATGGAAAGAAGCACTCGAAAGGCTACAAAAAACGAATAACTTTCCTGAATTTACTGGGAGAGTTTGTCCAGCACCTTGCGAGGGGTCTTGTACAGTTGCAATTAATGATCCGGCAGTGTCGATTAAACATATAGAACGCACAATTATTGATAAAGGGTTTGAACATGGCTGGATCACACCAAGAATTCCTTCAAGCCGGACAGGGAAAAAAATCGCCATTGTTGGTTCTGGACCAGCAGGATTGGCAAGTGCAGACCAATTAAATCAAGCAGGACACGCGGTTACTGTGTTCGAACGATCTGACCGTCTTGGCGGACTGCTCACATATGGCATTCCAAATATGAAACTCGACAAAGAAGTCGTTGAGCGTAGAGTGAACCTCTTAAGGCAAGAGGGCATTGATTTTGTGACGAATACAGAGATTGGCGTGGATATAACGGCTGATGAACTAAAAGAGACATTTGACGCGGTCATTCTTTGTACAGGTGCACAAAAGCAGCGTGATTTATTAATTGAAGGACGAGAAGCAAAAGGAATTCACCTCGCCATGGATTATTTAACACTTGCTACAAAAAGCATGCTCGATTCAGGATTTAAAGATAAGAATTTTATTGATGCGAAAGGAAAAGACGTGATTGTGATTGGCGGGGGAGATACAGGTGCTGACTGCGTAGCAACGGCACTTCGCCAAAAAGCAAAGAGTGTTGTTCAATTTGGGAAGCATCCAAAACTTCCAGATTCACGTGTAGGGGATAACATGTGGCCCGAACAACCATATGTCTTTTCGTTAGACTATGCTTATGAAGAAGCAGAAGCGATATTCGGAGAAGATCCGCGTCAATATTCCATTCAAACCACAAAAATTGCGTCAGATCACAAAGGGAAATTAACAGAGCTTCATACCATTCAAATGGAAAAAGTGAAAAACGAACATGGGATATTTGAATTTCATGAAATTCCAGGAACAGAAAAGGTATGGCCAGCTCAACTTGTCTTCATAGCGATTGGCTTTGAGGGAACTGAACAACCATTAGTCAAACATTTTGGGTTGGACAGCAAAAACAATCGCATTGATGCAAAGTATGGGGAGTATACAACAAATAGAGAAGGCGTATTTGCAGCGGGAGATGCAAGACGCGGCCAAAGTCTCATCGTTTGGGCAATCAACGAAGGCAGACAAGTCGCACATGAGGTGGACCGGTATTTAATGGGGAGTACGGTTCTACCAAAATAGGTCAAACAAAGGGTGTTTACACATATTAAGAAAAGCCATGACCAAAGAGTGGTCATGGCTTTTTATGATTCAGAAGATGTAATTTTACTTACTTCGTCATATTTAAAGGCTGAAGGTACCGTGACAAACGTAAAAGGGCGCGTTACGCTTAAAGTAGCAACATATCCCATTTGTGTTTTAGCGGCAAATGCAACTTTTTCACCCGCAGAAGAGAAATAGTGAGCCGTAATATAAGATGAAGAATCTGATTATTCTGGCATGACCTATGAACCGAACGAAGATTAAAAAATGAATGCTCACATTATGATAGTTGTGCAAAATTTGCCGTCGTTCACACAGTATGGAAAGAGTTGGCGAAGGAACTGTCCTGTATCGTCGCCAGACTATGTGAGAAATCAAAACATGTATTTTATATCTATGTTTAAATGATGGTACTTTCTAAAAATGATCACTTGAGGGGTGTTTTATCATGAAAGAAAGACTCGTATTAGTGGGGAATGGTATGGCTGGTATTCGAAGCCTCGAAAACATTTTAAAAATTGACAGCGAACGATTCGAGATGACGGTATTTGGAAGCGAACCATATCCTAACTATAACCGGATTCTTTTATCGAAGGTGCTTCAAGGAGATACGAAGGCAAAAGATATTACACTTAACGATTGGAACTGGTATCAGGAGCATGATATTCAGTTGTTTACAAATGAAACCATTGTGAAGATCGATACAGAAAACCAAACAGTCACCAGTGATCAAGGACGCACCGTACGTTATGACCGGTTGATTTTAGCTACAGGATCACTTCCGTTTATTTTGCCGATTCCAGGAAGCGATAAAAAAGGTGTGACGGGCTTTCGGACATTGCAAGATACAGAGGAAATGGTCAATGTCTCTCACAGGTACAAAAAAGCAGCAGTCATTGGAGGCGGGCTTCTTGGACTGGAGGCGGCACGCGGCCTACTTAACTTAGGGATGGAAGTGAATGTCATTCACCTCTGCCCCCATTTAATGGAACGCCAGCTAGACCCTACTGCAGGTGAGCTTCTCCAAAAAGCATTAGAGGAACAGGGCATGAACTTCCTATTAGGAAAAAAGACAACCGAGATTTTAGGAGATACAAGAGTTGAAGGATTATCATTTTCAGATGGCACAACACTTGAGACAGATCTCGTCGTCATGGCTGTAGGAATTAAACCAAGTAAAATGCTTGCAGAAATAAGCGGTCTTGAAGTGAACCAAGGCATTATTGTAAATGATTTCATGGAAACTAGTGTACCAGCCATTTATGCAGTCGGAGAATGTGCAGAACACAGGGGACAAACGTACGGTCTTGTTGCTCCATTATACGATCAAGCGAATGTGCTTGCTGGACATATATGTGACATGAATCCTGCCCCATATGAAGGATCTGTGATGTCATCACAGCTGAAAGTGTCAGGAGTTGACGTATTTTCCGCTGGTGATTTTATTGAAAACGATGAGAAAAAAGCGATCAAAATTTTTGATGAACAAAAAGAGATTTACGAAAAACTAGTCTTCCAACAAAATCGATTAGTAGGTGCCGTCATGTTTGGAGAAACAAGTGATGGGCCCCGCTTATTCTCGTACATTAGAGAAGGGATAGATATGTCGGATATGGAGAAGGTGTCTATCCTAACCTCAAAGGGTCCGGCGCAAGAAAGCACGATTAAAAGCATGTCAAACGATCATATCGTTTGCGGCTGCAATGGCGTCTCAAAGGGGCAGATTGTAAATGCCATTCAAAAAGAAGGCTTAACAACGCTTCAGGAAGTCAAGCAATGTACAAGTGCCTCACGATCATGCGGAGGCTGTAAACCCGTAGTTGAAGAGATTCTTTGGCACACGTTGGGCGATGGTGCGAACCGAACAGCTCAAAAAGAAACCATCTGCGCCTGCACCACTCTTTCACGAGATGAAGTCATTCACGAAATCAAAGAGAAGGGCCTGCAGCATATCAAGGAAGTCATGAGCGTACTAGACTGGGAGATAGAAGAAGGCTGTTCAAAATGCCGACCTGCTCTGAACTACTATTTAGGCATGCTTCACCCTCTTGAGTACAAAGATGAAAGGAGCTCAAGATTTGTGAATGAACGCTTGCATGCCAATATTCAAAAAGATGGCACTTATTCGGTTGTTCCAAGGATGTACGGTGGCGTCACAAATGCAAATGACCTGAGAAAAATAGCTGATGTCGTCGACAAATATGAAATACCGCTTGTGAAAATGACTGGTGGCCAGCGTATTGACCTTTTAGGTGTCAAAAAAGAAGATTTACCTAAAGTGTGGGCAGACCTGGATATGCCATCTGGTTATGCATACGGAAAATCTTTAAGAACAGTTAAAACTTGTGTTGGAGAACAATTTTGCAGGTTCGGCACACAGGACTCGATGGCTCTTGGCATTGCACTTGAAAAGAAATTCGAAGGTCTTGCCACACCGCACAAAGTGAAATTGGCTGTCTCTGCTTGCCCTAGAAACTGTGCAGAATCTGGCATTAAGGACTTTGGCATTGTGGGGATAGATGGAGGATTCGAATTATACGCTGGCGGAAATGGTGGCACTCATCTGCGGGCTGGAGATTTATTGATGAAGGTCAATACAGCTAAAGAAGTAGAGCAAGTGGCAGCTGCATACCTTCAATATTACAGAGAAACAGCAAACTATTTAGAAAGAACCTCTGCTTGGGTTGAACGACTTGGATTAGATCATATTCAATCTGTCCTTCTAGATGATGAGAAACGAGAAGCTTTAATCCAAAGAATGGACATCGCACTTTCCACGAATGAAGAGCCTTGGCAGGAGCTTCGCGAGAGTCAAAAAGATACGAAACAATTATTTCAAAAAGCAACGGCTTCTGTATCAATCAATTGAAGGGATGAGATGATATGACAGTTTCAGTTGTAAAAGTTCACATTGGCACCTTATCAGATTTTCCGCTGCAGCTAGGAAAAACAGTTGCAGCAGGTACTCTTGAATTAGCTGTTTTCCAAACCTCTAATCAGCAGTTCAAAGCCATTGAAAACCGCTGCCCTCATAAAGGCGGTGTTCTGGCTGAAGGAATGGTAAGCGGAGATGATGTGTTCTGCCCAATGCATGATTGGAAAATCGATCTTTCATCAGGGAATGTTCAGGCACCAGATCATGGATGCGTCAAAACATATGAAACATTGGTGGAGGGGAATGAGGTTTTTGTTTTATTGCCTTCATAACTAGTTTAGATCCTTCCTTTCATGTAAATGCTGTATATAAATAGAGCAAGAAAGGAAGGAATCTTCGTGCCGTATCTTAGTATTTTGCTTGAGCTCTTTATCGGGTTTTTCGCCTTATTTTTTATTACAAAATTATTAGGGAAAACACAATTTGCACAAATCACGCCGTTTGATTTTATTTCTGCACTAATTTTAGGCGAAATGGTGGGAAACGCCATTTTTGACTCAGAAGTCAAAATTCAGCACATTTTATTTGCTGTTGCGGTATGGGGCGTCCTCATCTACACAGTTGAATGGTTTTCACAGCGCTTTAAAGGGATTCGAGCCTTTTTAGAAGGAAGACCGACACTTGTCATTGATCAAGGGAAGATTCACTACAATCGCTTGAAGAAAAATATGCTAGATCTCAATCAGCTACAGACGCTAATCCGGGCAAAAGGGCACTTTGCGCTAAATGAAATTGAATATGCCATTTTAGAAACAGATGGCTCTGTCAGCGTCCTCCCAAAAATGAAATACGCACCTGCGACGGCAGAGGATGTGAACGTAGTCGGCAAAGAAGTCAAATTACCTAGAACGTTTATGATTGATGGTGAAATATTAAAAAAAGATTTAAAGGAAGCGGGATTTGACGAGACGTGGCTGAAAAAGCAACTAAAAAAGCAGCACATCTCTTCCTATAAAGATGTTTTATTTTGTGAATGGATTGAAGGTGAAGGCATATATGTGACGAAATATGAAAAGTAAAAAAACATCCACCATTTAAAAACAGTGGGTGTTTTTTCATGCGTTCATGAATAAGATCAAACAGACTGAAAATTTTGTAAGCGTTAACAAAAAAGGAGGGGGTTTTTATGAAAGGTGGCAAAGGATTGTTTATGTTAGTCATGTCTTTTTTCCTTTTTCATTCGGCATCACTTGAAGCAACTGGACAACAGAACAAAACAAACCGTGTTCTTGTCGTTGACCAAAAAGGAAGCGGCTCATTTCGTACCGTACAGTCTGCCATTGATGCAATACCAGAAAACAATCAACAGGAGACAACCATCTATATCAAAAACGGAATATATCAAGAAAAGATTCTACTGCCAAAAACCAAACCGTACGTCTCGTTTATTGGCGAAGACCAGTACAAGACCGTTCTGACGTATGACGATACAAATGCGAGTACAGGTAGTACGACAAACAGTTCGAGTACAATGATTCGAGCAGACCATTTTTATGCAAAGAATATCACATTCCAAAATACTGCGGGAAGAGATGCCGGTCAAGCTGTTGCGCTTTATGTGTCTGGAGATCGAGCCATGTTTGAACAAGTACGGGTTCTTGGCTATCAAGATACACTATATGCAACAGGGACTGGTAGACAATATTACAAAAACTGCTATATCGAAGGAACCGTTGATTTTATTTTCGGCTCTGCAACAGCTGTCTTTAAAAATGCGAAAATAAAAAGTCTTGGAAACGGGTATATTACTGCTGCATCCACCACAGAATCACAAAAGTTCGGCTACGTTTTTATTGATTCAACGTTAGAAAGAGGAACAGCCAATCCACAATCGGTTTATTTAGGTCGCCCATGGAGACCTCATGCTGCTGTCACCTTTCTTTATACAAAAATGGACGATCATATCAAGGCAGAGGGATGGCATCATTGGAATAACCCTGAAAATGAAAAAACAGCCCGATATCAAGAATATGGATCATCAGGAGCAGGAAGCAGCGTGACAAACCGCGTCACATGGTCTACCATTTTAACAAGAAGTGAAGCAAGTCAAATCACAGTTCAATCGGTACTTGGGGGATTTGATGGATGGAACCCTGAAAAACGATAAAAAGGCTTGTCAGTTTTCGTCAAAGAAAGCTGACATTTCTGTTTAAAAAACCTTTGAGAACAAACGTTCTTTTGTGTATAATGTACATAATCTGTTAAAATTTACGCCTGTTTCAAATGAAGGAGGGGTTTCGTGAATCGTCTTTTTCAACTCATGTTTTTGCACATGTGTATCATGTTGCTTTTATTCCTCCCTTTTTCAATGAAAGATGAACAACTAACCGCTTATGATAAACAAACGGAATGGATCACTGCATTAGATGAGTTGATTCGAACAGCACCTGACCTAGACGGTGCTATTAGTGGCATAAGTGTCCGTGATACTTCTGACACCTCACTTCTTTATGAACATCAAGCTGACATCCGGCTTACCCCTGCTTCAAATATGAAACTCCTCACATCTGCAATAGCCCTTGATGTACTTGGTGAAACACATACATTTTCTACAGACATATGGACAGACGGTTTTATCCAAAATAAAACGCTACATGGCGACCTTTATCTCCGAGGAACAGGAGACCCCACTTTATTAGAGGAGGATTTTATTGCTTTAGCCAAACAGGTGAAACAGGCGGGAATTCATACGATACGAGGTCATCTTATAGGAGATGATACGTGGTTCGATGACACACGTTATTCTATTGACTTGCCTTGGAGTGACGAAGATCAATACTACGGGGCACAAATTTCTGCTCTTACTGCTTCACCGAATCACGACTATGATGCAGGAACGATCATTCTAGACGTCAAACCAGGAAAAAAGGCTGGAAAGATGGCAGATTATGATATGATCCCAAAAACTGATGTCGCTCATGTGATAAATAAAGTGAAAACGGTGCCTGAAGGAGGGAAAAAGAAGATCTCCTTTCAGCGTTCACACGGATCGAACGAGATCACGATAGAGGGGACGATTCCAATTAACTCTAGCGCATCAAAACAATGGATCGCCTTGTGGGAACCAACAACTTATGCGCTAGATTTAATGAAACGTGCACTACAGTCTGAAGGAATCCAGCTCAAAGGAAAGACGAAAACAAACCAACTACCTAAAAAAGCGAAAAAAATCGTCACTCATACATCTATGCCTTTATCAGAGCTACTTGTGCCAATGATGAAATTAAGCAACAATACGCATGCTGAAATCCTGTTAAAGGAACTTGGTCAGCAGGTGAAGAATAAAGGCAGCTTTGAGGACGGCCTTCATGTTGTCAAAGAACGACTCCCAGCGTTCGGTGTTGACCCGTCACTTGCTGTGCTACGAGATGGATCAGGAATTTCCCCGATAAATCTTGTATCTGCAAACCAATTGACTCTTTTCCTAACAAAGATACAAAAGGAAAAATGGTTTAAGACTTATATACACGCTCTCCCACTAGCAGGAGCAAGCGACCGAATGGTCGGAGGAACGTTAAGAAACCGATTAAAGGCACCCGCGACTTTTGAAAGGGTACGCGCGAAAACAGGTTCATTATCTACCGTCAGCACACTTTCTGGCTATATTGAAACAAAGGGCGGGAAAACACTCGCTTTCTCTATTTTATTGAATCACCTTGTAGATGACGAAAAAGGAAAAGAAATAGAAGACCAAATTGTCAGCATTTTAGCTGAGGATCTTTAAACAGAGAAGGAGAACCATCATGTCGTTAGATAACAATCAATCTTTAGTAAAAACCATGTCCATTTTTCTTGTCCCTCTTTTATTAAGCAATGTTTTACAATCAATCGGACAACTTGTTTCCATTGTCCTTGTCGGAAGGTGGATTGGAGAGGATGCAGTCGCCGCCATTTCTGCATTCTTTCCACTTTTCTTTTTACTTGTCTCGTTTTCCATTGGCATTGGGTCAGGGAGTTCCATACTCATTGGACAAGCTTATGGTGCCAAAAATGAACAAAGATTAAAAGAAATCATTGGAACGACTTTATCGTTTACTTTTTTAATTGGATTATGTTTAGCCATTATCGGCGGATTTTTTGCAACAGATATTTTACAGCTAATGGGGACACCCGCAAACATTATTGAGGAAAGTGCGTCCTATGCGAGAATTCTGCTGATTTCGATGCCGATCTTATTTCTGTATTTTGTGTACACAACCTTTTTACGTGGGACAGGTGATTCTAAAACACCTTTTTATTTCTTAATTATCAGTACCGGCATCAATATTTTATTGTTACCGATTCTATTATTTGGCTGGCTAGGACTACCGGCCTTTGGCTTGTATGGTGCTGCGTATTCTTCCGTCATTTCAACGATTGTGACATTCATCATACTTCATATCTATCTTTTTAAAACAAAGCATCCATTGCGTATTGATGCATCAGTGAGAAAACATCTTGTGATGAAAGGTCATTTATTGAAAACGTTGTTGAAGTTAAGCATCCCTTCAAGTATCAATATGATTCTGATTTCATTATCAGAGATCGCCGTTATTTCTTTTGTGAATGATTACGGCTCACAGGCAACAGCTGCTTATGGTGTTGTCAATCAAGTGGTAAGTTATGTACAAATGCCAGCTGTTAGTCTTGGCATTGCAGTATCGATTTTTGCAGCACAGTTCATTGGAGCAGGCAATAACAACCGCTTGAAAGATGTCATAAAAGTTGGATTGGGGCTAAACTTTGCCATAGGTGGTTTCATCATTATTTGCGTGTATCTATTTGCTCCGCAAATTTTATCAATCTTTTTAACAGATCCGCAAACGATTGATATTGCATATAGTTTAGTTGTGATCACACTTTGGAGCTATCTCATTTTCGGTACGGCTCAAATCGTTGCAGCCATCATGAGAGCAAGCGGAACCGTTCTATGGCCAACGATCTTTAGTATCTGTTCGATTTGGCTCGTTGAAGTACCCGTAGCTTATGTGCTATCACACTATACGTCTCTCGGCATTAAAGGCATATGGATAGGCTATCCCGCGGCGTTTTTTGTCAATCTACTCCTTCAATATGGATACTACAAATTGGTTTGGAAGAAAAAACAAATCGTAGCGCTTGTCCAATCATAATGTGATCGTGTCAACCAGCATATACATACGAGGATCATCACTTTTTAGGAGGTAAGCTATGTTTCTAAACGAAAGAAGTGAACTTAGCTCATATGAAATAGGTGACTTCTCGTATGCTGGACTAGATTTTCAAGTGTTGACGTGGGGAGAAAAAACGACGCTGAAAATAGGAAAGTTTTGTTCCATCGCAAACGAAGTAAAAATTTTTCTTGGTGGTGAACACCGGACAGATTGGATCACCACATACCCATTTAACCAAATCTTCAAAGAAGCTGCCCATATCGAAGGGCATCCAAAATCAAAAGGGGATGTCATCATTGGTCACGATGTATGGATCGGTTATGGAGCAACAATTATGTCGGGAGTAAGTATAGGAAATGGAGCTGTCATTGGGGCACAAAGTGTGATCACAAAGGATGTACCACCCTATGCAATCGTTGCCGGAAACCCGCAACAGCTCATGAAATATCGATTTTCTCCTCACACCATTGAAAAACTTGAATCGTTAAAATGGTGGGAACTAGACTTTTCTAAAATACAAACGATTTTCCATCTCTTACAATCGAATGAGATTGAAGCGTGTTTACATGCGATTGAAGACATAAAAAAGAAAGGCTGAGAAAGCCTTTCTTTTTTTATTAGCTGAGTCTGATAATGGTTAAGGCTGCACCGACTGCACCGCCAGTACCTACTAAATTAGCTGTGACAACTGCTCCAAAAAATTGAAGTGAAAGCGTATTTCCAGCAGTCAAATTCACAATGAACGTATTATTGAGGTAGGAAGTGGAAACGACAGGTGATTGAACAGAGCCTTGCACAGCTGTTGTTCCATTTAAAAGCAACCGTGTATTAATCAAAAGAGCTGCTGTTGTATTGACCTGATACGTTATATAGTACTTGCCTGTTTGCTGAACAGTAAAGACAGTATTACCAGCATTTTGCGTAAATCCAGTGATGTTTTGAAAGTTCGGTAAAGGAATATTTGTTCCACCCGCCGCCGTGACGATTGTAGGGCCTGAAGAATTAGCCGCATAAAGGGCAGTATTAGTAACCCCACCAGTCCCAGTTGCACCAGTAGGTCCTGTTACTCCGGTGACACCTGTCACACCTGTTACACCCGTGTCACCTGTAGGTCCTGTAGCTCCTGTTAAACCAGTGTTTCCTGTAGGTCCTGTAGCTCCTGTTAAACCAGTGTTTCCTGTAGGTCCTGTTGGTCCAGTTGAGCCGGTGATTCCTGTGGCACCAGTAGGTCCAGTTGAACCTGTGTTGCCTGTGGCACCGGTAGATCCAGTTGAGCCAGTAATTCCTGTAGGACCGGTAGCTCCAGTTGAACCAGTGATTCCTGTGGCGCCAGTAGATCCAGTTGAACCGGTAATTCCTGTAGGACCGGTAGATCCAGTTGAACCGGTAATTCCTGTAGGACCGGTAGATCCAGTTGAACCAGTGATTCCTGTCGCACCGGTAGATCCGGTCGAACCAGTAGTTCCAGTTGAACCGGTGATTCCTGTTGGACCGGTAGATCCAGTTGAACCGGTGATTCCAGTCGCGCCAGTAGATCCAGTTGAGCCAGTAATTCCTGTGGCACCTGTAGGTCCAGTTGAACCGGTGATTCCTGTTGGACCGGTAGATCCAGTTGAACCAGTGATTCCTGTCGCACCAGTAGATCCTGTTGCACCAGTTGCTCCGGTTGAGCCAGTAATGCCTGTCGCACCGGTAGGTCCAGTTGAACCTGTGTTGCCTGTGGCACCGGTAGATCCAGTTGAGCCAGTAATTCCTGTAGGACCGGTAGCTCCAGTTGAACCAGTGATGCCTGTGGCACCGGTAGGTCCAGTTGAGCCGGTGATTCCTGTTTCGCCAGTAGATCCAGTTGAACCAG
>NZ_JBFEFT010000019.1:0-63682 GCF_047229225.1 Bacillus sp. 179-C3.3 HS
AGATGAGTGACCTCAATACTGACATCACCAAAGCGTGCAACACCCCAGTCTATAGGTGCAAGCATAATGATCATAAATACAGGGATCAAGGCGATCCGAGAAAGTGTAATTTTATTTGGTAAGTTAAACATGATATCCATTCCTCCAATAATGCATTTTTTACCTATATAATAGTAGGAACAAAAGAAAAGTCATCTACTTGCTTAAGATGACTTTTCCTTTCCTTTATTCACAATCACAATGTTTTGTGTCATGGTGTTCTTCGGATCTAATTCATACTTAAGTGTCTCGTCATTGACTTTCATATCAATTCCAGACGCATTCCCTAGACGAATATCGACTTGAGAGAGGTCAGTCAGATCCGTTTTAAAAGACTCGCCACTTGCCAATTCGCCCATCTTCAGGACGTTTCCAGATTCATCTCTTACACGCAACCATGAAGCTTGTGTGGCAGAAATCGTTAACTCCATTTCATCTACACCTGACACTTCATACGTTGTTGTTGAACCTTCAGTATTGATCGGCTTAATAGATACGGCCTCATCATCTTTTGCTGTTTCTTCTTTTTCAGATGTCTTATCTTGATCATTTGCTGCATCTTTTTCTTTTTTCTGTTGATCTTCCGCTAATGATGAGTCCTTAGACACCTCATACTTTGATTCCGATTGCTGAGGAGCTTCTTGGTTCTCCTTTGGACCGCTATCTTGGTTTACGGCTTGAACGATCACATAAATGATCGCGATCACCACAAGAATACCACCAATGATTAAGATGGTCGGCAATAACTCTAACACCTTTGAAGCAGGCTTTGGCAGCTCTCTTTGAGGTTTGATATTCGATAATTTATCCGATACTTCATCGTTATACGTACTTGGTACATCTTTACGAAATTCTTCGAACAATTGTTCAGGGTTCAGTCCAACGGCTTCGGCATATTGTTTAATAAACGCTCTGACGTAAAATTTACCTGGAATAATATCATAGTTTCCTTGTTCGATTGCTAGCAAATAGCGCTTTTGGATTTTGGTTGCCGCCATCAGATCCTCAAGCGACATCCCTTTTTCCTCTCTGGCCTCAACGAGCCGTTTTCCCAATTCAGTCAAAACAAACACCTTCCATTACCATATTAAAAATTGAAGCCCGTAAAACCAGAATGGTCAAACACTTGCGGCTCTTCAGCATGTTCATATGTAATTTCTTCATCTGCACTATTACGTAATTCAATGATATAGTCGAAGTCATCCATCGTATATTCTGAGTTTTGAATAAAGATATCTGGATGCTCCACCACTTTCGTAGCAGGCAGTCTCATAATTTCTCTCAACAGCTGTAAGTGCTTTTCTGAACCTCTTCTTGTAGAGACAATCCCATCAATAATAAAGACGTTATCTGGGCTATATTCATCAGCAATCAGTTGACTGCGAATCGTTTGTTTTAAAAGTGTAGACGACACAAATAGCCATCTTTTACTCGCACACACACTTGAAGCCACGATTGATTCTGTCTTACCAACTCTCGGCATTCCGCGAATACCAATCAGTTTATGACCTTCTTTTTTAAAGAGCTCCGCCATAAAATCCACAAGTAGTCCAAGCTCGTCCCTTTCGAATCGGAACGTCTTCTTGTCATCCGCATCACGTTGTATGTATCGTCCGTGACGAATCGCCAAGCGGTCACGAAGTTTCGGTTGTCTTAATTTCGTTACTTTTATCGTTTCCATTGTATTTAAAATTGATTCAAGGCGCTTAATTTGATCTGTATGGTCACAGCGCAAAAGCATTCCGCGTCTTGATACATCAACACCATTAATTGTCACAATATTAATTGAAAGCATCCCCATTAAAGAAGAAATGTCTCCTAAAAGTCCGGGACGGTTTACTTGGATCTCATATTCAAAATACCATTCGAGCTTTGCCAAATGATATTACCCCCTTCATTGTGGCAAATTTTTACCTTCCTATATCATAAAGCATTTTCACGTTTTTAGAAAGCACAATGTTGTGAAACAGTCAAAATAAAAAGAGAGGCGCAGACGACCCCTCTTTTTGTTTAGTGTGAGCTGTTATTTTCAACAAGCTTCACCATCATATTTGCAATGGCACGCTGTTCATCCTCTGATGCCACGCTCCAAAGGTCAGCTAGTACTCTTTCCTGCTCATTCTTTGCTTCAACTTCATTTGCTAGATATCCGCCAATTTCATACGCAAGATTATTGATGGTATCATCTGATAAACCTTTGTCATGTGCATGATTTAAACGGTCACCTAAAAAGTTTTTCCATTGATCCCAGTTTTCGAGTACAGACATGTCCATTCCTCCATTCGAAAAGATGAATTACAGCCATAGCATTTGTCATGGAGGGATGAATTATACACGTTTTTTAGCAGTACCAGCCACCATTTACAGATAACACTTGGCCTGTGATATATGTTGATTGTTTAGACATGAGAAACCAAATCGCATCTGCAATTTCCTCAGGTTTAGCCAGCCTGCCAAGCGGGATCTCTTCTTCTAGCATCTTTAGATCCTCTTGTGAAAAGCTTTGAAGCATATCGGTCTGAACAGCTCCTGGAGAAACGGCATTCGCTCTAATTCCGCTTGGGGCAAGTTCTTTTGCCAAGCCTTTAACAAATGCATTTTGCGCTCCTTTTACCATGCTATAGAGCACTTCACATGAGGCACCAGTTTCTCCCCATATAGAGCTGATCATGATAATGGCCCCCTCTTTTTTTTGGACCATTGCTGGTAAAAGCAGTTGCGTAAGTTCGTATGGACTTGTGACATGTAGTTGTACCATATCGGTTAGTTCATTTTTCTTTGTATCTGTCACTAAACCAACATGACTTTTGCCGCAATTGTAAATCAAAATATCTGGATCGTGTGGTAAGCGGCGAACAAGTTCATTCACGCCATTTGCATGAGATAAATCAGCTTGAACAACGTACGTTTGAATTCGATATGTCTCTTCCAAATAAGCAGAAAGACGATCCACTGCCTGCTGATTTTGATGATAATGCAACATAAGGTGGCACCCTTCTTGGGCAAGCCTTTTGGCTGTCGCCTGCCCAATCCCGCCACTGGCACCAGTAATAAGCGCCCAATTGCTCATAAATCGTTCCTACTTTCTATATAAAATGCCTATTCTTTTCGTTTGAATGGAAACCAGTTTGCTGATCCAAATAGTTTCACCATCACTGGTACGAACAATGGTAGCACAATAAGTGCATACAGCAATAGCCCTGTTAAAACAAGGGTGCCAATCTGTAAGAGAGACAATACACCAGAAGGGAGCATTGCTGCAAATGTTCCTGCCAAAATGACAGCCGCTGACATGATGACAGACCCCATATTCTTCATTGATTCAGTCATGGCCATCTGAATGTCTTTTGTTCGATATTCATTGAATCGTTCCATTAGGAAGATCGAATAGTCAACACCAAGCGCCATCAAAATAACAAACCCAAAGAATGGAACCGCCCAGTTAATGCCCGGATACCCAAAGAAGTGAATGAAAATAAATTCGGTTACCCCGATGGCTGTAAAATAAGTCAAGATAAGTGATGCGACTAAGTAAAGCGGCATTACAAGTGAACGGAATAAAATCACCAAGATCAGGAAAATCCCGATCATCATATAAAGAACCGTCTTATTAAAATCTTGATCCGACATTTGTTTTAAATCAGCGTTCATACTAGTGACACCTGCAACACCAAATGAAGCATCTTTCAAGTTCGTTTCAGGTAGCGCACGTTTAAGCGAAGCTTCTACTTCTTTTATTGTCGACATGGCTTCATTGCCATAAGGGTTTTTTTCTAAAATGACATCGATCTTTGTCAATGTGCGATCATCAGACATGTATGAGTCAAATACTTGTTTGAATGCTTTATTATTCAGCACATCTTTTGGAATAAACCAACCAGCCATATCTTGATCTGGTGCATTCTTCAATTCATCTAAGTAGTCACCTGCCCCCATTAGACCGCTTGAAATTTCCTTCAGGCCATCCACACTTGCATTTAGACCATCTGTCAGCTTCGTGAGATCATCACCAAAGCTGCCAATTTTATCTTTCATTTGTTTTTGACCGTCAATGATCTTTCCTGCCCCATTTTCAAGCTCCGGCATTTTATCCGCTATCTGCCCTTGCCCTTTAGCTGTTTGATCAAGGCCATTTTCAACTTGTTCTAACCCATCAATAAGCTGATTGATTTGTTTTGTAAAAACAGCTTGTTGTTCGGAAGCTTTTGCGATAAAGGCATCGGCTGATTCAAGTTGTTTTTTTGCGTCTTTTGCTTGTTTTGCGTAGCTATCTGCCTGACTCGCCCCTTCTTTTAGCGTAGCAGAAAGCTCGTTGTATGATTCTTTAATCGCTTGATATGATTCATTTTCTTTCACCTGTGGAATTTGCTTTTCTAGTGTACTGAATTGTTGATTTGCTTGACTAATCAATGCTTTGACATCCGCTGCAGCAGAGGATGATGTATCAACTTGCGATAAGGCTGCCTTTAATTCTTTTGAAATGGTTTGATAAAGAGCGACTTGCTGATTCACTTGTGCTACTTGATCGGTTAATTCCTTTTTCGCACCCTTTATCTCTTCTTTAATGGCGCTAACACCTTTTTTGTTTTGATCGATCCCGTCTTTTAACTGCCTTAACGCTTTCTCAACGTTTTGTATGCCTGACTGTACGGATTCGGTACCAGTAATTAATTGGTTAATGCCTTTACCAGATGATTTGATTTGTGGTGTTTGCTCTTCGATGGATTGACTCATTTTCGTCAAAGCATCCTCGATCTTAGCCAATCCGACATGACTCTGATCAAGTCCAGTATTTAGTTGTTCGGCTTGCGTCTTGACATATAAATCATTCAGACCTTTTCCAACAGGACGGGTTGCACTTCTGACTTTACTCACCCCATCAGTTTGTTCAATCACACGACTTAATTTTTCGATCGCAATCAGTCCTTCGTTTGTATCAAGGGCATCAGACGTTTTGACGACAACTGTCGCTGGAAGTGCTTCACCTGGTCCGAACTTGTCAGAAATCGTTTGAAATGCACTGACCGATTCATATTTATCACCAATTTCATCAAGGTTGTTGTAAGAGAGTGTCCCCTTATACATGAGAATTGGCGGAAGTGTAATGATTCCTACGATCAATAAGCTAAAAAGTGGTTTCTTAAATGAGAAACGACCGGCTGTTTCCCATATTTTTGATTGCGGGTGAGCGATGTCGCCTTTAATTGGCCAAAATAAAACTTTCCCTAAAACCGCCATGAAAAATGGAACAACGGTCAGGAGTGCCACTATTAACACAGCGACTCCAACTGCAACTGCCACCGCTGATTGATAAAGCTGGAATTGAGCGAAACCAATACATGTGAATCCAATAAGTACGGCGATACCACTGAATAAAACGGTTTTACCCGCCGTTTTATATGTCGTCATAATGGCTTCTATTTTATCTTTACCGTGAGACAGTTCTTCTTTAAATCGGCTTAAAAGTAAGATGCAGTAGTCTGTTCCAATCCCAAACATAATCGCCACCATAAAGATTTGCGTAAATGTCGAGAGCGGAAAGTCTACATATTTGACTAAATACGCCACAATGGACTGACTCACCAAGTAAGATAGTGCGACGGTGAGCAATGGGACGAGCGGAGCCACTGCTGATCTAAAGACAAGCACGAGAACAATTAAGATAAAGCCAATCGTAATATATTCTGTCTTCTTCAAACCCTCTTGAGAACTCGTCAGTACATCATTGTCAATGAACGGCTGACCTGTCATTTCATATGTCAGATTGAGGTTTTTAAGCTTTTCTTTGACTCTCTCTTGAAAAACAGACGCTTGAATTTTGTTCGAATCATATGTCAGTGGGACAAGGAGCGTCGTTTCATCTTTTGAAAGCATTTGTTGTTTGATGTCTTTGTTCGCTTCAAAATAAGAGGTGATGTCCTCTACATGAAGGTCTTTATCTTTTTCTAAAATCTCTATCGCTTTCTTTAATGACGCTTCTCTTTCCTTTACAAGATTTTTTTCTTGAAAGACAAGCACGATTGATTCTTCGGCATCCCCGTTTTCAGACATTTGCTTGAGTAATTGATCAGCATATGAAGACGGGTACTCTTCCGGTACGGAAATTTGACCTTTTTCTTTTGTTAATTGTGCCATATTAGGAGCAGTGATGAATAACACGGCTGCTAATACAACCCATAAAATGGCGATGAGCCATCTACCCTTAATGATTGCTCTCATGAGTGTTGTGTTCCTCCTCTTCGGTGATGATCTGGTAAAGCTTTTCATAGGTTTGAATAAATGACTCCATTTCCTTCTCTTCTATCTTTTCAAAATAAGACCGAACGAGCTGTTGTAGTTGTTTTTCCATTCGGCTCACAACATTCTTTCCCTCTTCGGTGACATACAGGTGCACATTTCTTCTATCGACTTGATTGTGTTCTCGTACAATGTAGTGTTTATTAAAGAGTCGATTGGTCATTGATGTCACGGCACTTTTGTTGACATTACAAGCGGTGGCAAGGTCTGTTGAAGTACATCCTGGGTGTAAATTGATATATCGTAATGAATAATACTGGTCAAGTGTCAGTTCTTTATCGAGCTTTTCAGCAATTAAACTCGCCACTTTCTTCTCCATCATAATGTAGACATCTGCATATCTCTGAATGAGTTGTGCAATTTTATTTTCTTCCATCGGCTGCTCCTTTTTAGTTTAAGTGTTTAACTATTAAACAGTTTAACTAATAGCCAAAACTCTTGTCAATTCATATTCCTCTAATGAAAACACTTTCATTTTATTTGAATGAAAAAAGACAAACTCCTTCAAGAGTTTGTCTTTTTGATCATTTATTTCGTTTTGGCACGACTTTGAAAACAGACATCCGCTCTTCACTAATTTCTTCATCTAAAATTTGCTGAATGTCCTGTAATTGAATTTGCTCTAACATCGGCACGACATCAAATAAGCTCATCTCTAAAAACGCATATCTCGTAAATTGATTGGCGATGTATTCTGGTGAGTTCATGGCTTTTAAGAAGCTGCCGATTTTTTTCTTGCGGGCGAGTTCAATTTTTTCTTCAGTCATTAAGCTCTTTGCCTGAAGCAAGGTTTGCTTTAATTCCGCTGCTAGCTGATCAGGGTCGTTTGTATCTCCACCAATGGAAGTGAAACCAAAACCACCTTCCTCTGTATAATCGTAGCTGAACGTTTCGTCAATCAAACCTTTTTCATACATGTTCTCATATTGCAAAGAGCTTTTGCCAAATAGCGTCTCTAAAATCAGATTCATCCCAAGTTCGTGTTTTAATAGCTGTTTGCCCAATTTATCAGGGTTTTTCGTTTTTAAGCCAAGTAAGCATTTGGCACTTTGAACGTTCATCGGCAGTTCATATTCTTGACGATACACCTTCTCAGGCTCATTGATTTGTTTCCGCTTAATTTCAGGCTGGTCTGTAAAGGGCTTTTTCGCTTGGTTCGATCTTACTTGTTCTAAAATTTGCTTCGGATCAACAGGACCAACAACGAAAAGCAGCATATTGCTCGGGTGATAGAACGTTTCATAGCATTCATATAGATGGTCTTTTGTGATAGGAGCAATACTTTCAACTGTTCCAGCAATATCGATTCTGACGGGATGCTCTTGATACAGGTTTTCAATTAAGCCAAAGAATAAACGCCAGTCTGCGTTATCGTCATACATATTGATTTCTTGACCAATGATTCCTTTTTCTTTTTCAACCGTTTTTTCTGTGAAATAGGGATCTTGCACAAAATCAATCAGTGTTTCAAGGTTTTGTTCGACATTTGAGGTACTTGAGAATAAATAGGCCGTTCTCGTAAATGTCGTAAAGGCGTTAGCAGATGCTCCTTGTTTACTAAAGGTATGGAACACATCACCGTCCTCTTTTTCAAACAGCTTATGTTCTAAAAAGTGGGCAATACCGTCTGGCACACGGATCATGTCCTTTTGACCTAGAGGCACAAATTCGTTATCGACCGAACCATATTTGGTTGTAAAGGTGGCGTATGTTTTGTTAAATTCTTGCTTCGGCAGGACATAGACGTCTAATCCGTTCTCCATTTTTTCGTGATAGACTGTCTCTTGCAACTGATCGAATTGAATTGTCTTCACCGTCATGAAACACCCTCCGTTCCTTTGAGAAAATAGGTCGTATCCCATTCAATTTTCTGACCGACTTTGATGATGTCCTCTTTTGTCACTTGCTCTAACGCTTCTAAAAAGGAATCAAGGGTCTGTCCTGTTGGAATAACCGCCTGCTGATATAAATATTCGGCTGTACCATAAGATGTATCAATGGTTTCTAGTAGCTGATTTTTGACTACAGCCTTTGTTTGCTCGATCGCCTCGTCTGTAAAATCTCCTTTTTGCATCGCTTCAAATTGCTCTTTAATGATCTCAACCGCCTGTTCGTAGTTAGCGACTTCAATCCCCGACATGACCATCATTAAGCCTTTAAAGCTCTCTAGTCTTGAAACTGCATAGTATGCCAGACTGGCTTTTTCACGTACATTGATAAAAAGTTTTGAATGCGAAAAGCCGCCAAATATTCCATTAAAAAGATGAAGGGCTGGATAATCTGGATCAGCAATCGTGGTGTGGGTGCGAAAGCCGATATTTAGCTTACCTTGCTTCACATCTTCTTCATCTATCACTTCAATTGGTTCTTTTTGTGAGCTAGATGTTTTGTCATTTTGCTTCACCGGCTCTCTTTCACTCGTGTTAAAGTAAGTGGTGATCATTCGCTCGATGTCCTGTTCATCAACATCTCCCACCACGTACAGATCAAGCTGGTCTGTTTGAAGGGCTTGTTGATACGCTTCAAACAGCGTGCTGGCTGTGATGGCTTCTACATCTTCCATTTCCCCGTTAACGTGAAGAGCATAAGGCTCCCCTTTACACATTTCTTGTACAAGCCGCAAGTTAGAATAACGCATTTTATCATCATAAACCGCTTGAATTCGCTGTTTTAACGTCCGCTTCTCTTGCATAACATATACATCACTAAACACCCCATCTTCTAGATAAGGATGGAATAAAAGATCAGCTAATAGTGCAAATCCCTTTTCTAGTAAAGGCGTTTGATCTTTTAAATATTTTTCATTCGCCAATTCTAAGCGAAATGTAATGACATGATGTTCTCCCTTTTTCGCCATGTCTGCTGAAACCGTTGCGCCATATAACTCATCAAAATAAGCGCGTAACTCGCCTGTTTTCGGCATTTTTTCTGTTCCTCTTAATAGGACATGCGGAAATAGAGAACGCAACGTTACGTTTTCTTTAGAAAGAGGCGCCAGCATTTTAAATTGGATCGTAACCGTTTTAAATTTTTCTGTTTTGACGATATGTGTATGAAGACCGGGTGTTTTGATTGTCTTCTCTTGTAAATATGTCATGAGAAACCTCCTTTGTTCATCCTAATTATTATGTATTAATACCTAGCTGATATATACGTGAAACAGCCATTTAATAGTCATTATATCAATCAGAGGAAAGGATAGGAAATAAAAACGCCTCTGCAAACGCAGAGACGCTGGTGATTATTTTATTTTAAATGGCCACCAATTCCATTTACCAAAAATACGTACCATGACTGGTATAAATAGTGGCAATACGACATAGGCGTACAGCAGAAGTCCAATGAGGACGACGGTTGCAATTTGAACAAGTGACAGTACACCTGAAGGCAGCATAGCGGCAAACGTTCCCGCTAAAATAGCGACTGCTGAAATAATGACTGAGCCCATGTTTCTCATCGCAGATATCATTGATGCTTGTACATGCTCGCCCTTCCATTCATTAAATCGATCCATAAGGAAGATCGAATAATCAATCCCGAGCGTCACAAGAATCACAAAGCTGAAAAACGGAACGGCCCAGCTGACGCCATCGTATCCAAAGATTGTTTTAAAAATCCACTCTGTCAATCCAATCGATGTAAAATACGTAAGAATGAGCGATAGAGTTAAGTATATCGGCATGACGATTGAACGCAATAATATAATTAAAATGAAAAAGATGCCAATTAACATAAAGATCACTGTGCGTATAAAATCACCGTCAGATGTTTCTTTTAAGTCAACATTTAAACTTGATATGCCAGATACACCATAGTTTGCATTCTTCAAGCCACTTACTGGAAGGTATTGATCCAGCGTGTCCTCAATTTTAGCGACACCTTTCATGGCTTCATTGCTGTATGGATTCACATTTAAAATAACTTCAAACGTTGTTAATTTACGATCTGGAGACATATACGTATTGAATATTCGTTTAAACTCTGAACGTTTTAATACTTCTTCTGGGATAAACCAGCCGGTTATTTCTTCATCCGGTGCCTGTTGTAATTGCTTGAGATAGTCATCTGCTTCTGTGAAGCCACTTTTGACTTGCTCAAGTCCTGTAATACTTTCATCTAACCCATCTGTTAAGACGTTCAGTTTGGATGAAAGCTGGTTAAATCCTTCTTTTAATGTCTTTTGACCGTTTGCAAGCTGGTCTGCCCCATCTTCAATTTTAGGCATTTCTTTAATTAATTGTTTTTGTCCTTTATTTGTTTGCTCAAGTCCATCATAAATTTGATCTAGCCCCGTCATTAATGCTTGTACTTGCCGTTTGACGTCCTCTTGTTTACTTGACATTGTTTGAATGACTTCATCTGCTTTCTTGATTTTCTCATTAAATGCAGATGCCTCTTCTTCATATGTGTCCAATTGTTTTGTCGCTTGATCTACGATCTCTTTAGAGTCTTTGAATACCTTCTTAATGTCTTGATATTCATCCATATCCTTAATTTCTGGCATTCGTTTTTCAAGCGCTTCGAAAGAGATATCCTCGTAAGATTTTTTGACTTTCTTGATCGTTGTGATGAGCTGTTGGTTTGATTTTGCATGGCCCTTAAATTTTTTGACCATCGCCTCTAGGTCTGTGATCATCGCTTGACTGCTTTGATATTCTTGCTCTAGGTTTTTTTTCGCTTCTTTGATTTTTGTTCGAATGGTTCCGACTCCATCCTTACTGCGCTTGACTCCATCTTCTAAAGCAATCAATGATTCTCTTACTTCTCCGACGCCACTTTTTATAGCTTTTGTGCCATGAATCAATTGATCGATACCTTTAGCAGAGTTTTGAATTTTCGGCTTTTGTTTTAGAAGCTCCAAATTTGCTTCTGAAAGACCATCAGAAATTTGTCCAATTCCTTCATGTCCTTTGCCAAGCTCTCCCCCTAGTTCTTTCGCTTGGGAAGTCACGTATAGCTGACTTAATCCATCTCCGACTGGCCGTGTGACACTTCGGACAGCCTTGACCTCATCAATATCTGATAGTTTACGGGTCAGCTTTTCAATCATCACTATGTTTTTCTGATTATCTAACGCATTATCACTTTCAACTAGTACGTTCAGTGGAAGTGCTTCACCAAAGCCAAATTGCTCTGATATTTTATTAAAAGCGGACACTGATTCATACTTTGTTCCAATTTCATTTAAGCTGTTATAGGAAAGATTCCCATCATACATGATAATAGGTGGCACGGTAATGAATGCCACAACTCCTAAGCTAATGAGTGGTCTCTTAAATGAAAAGCGACCTGCCATTTCCCACATTTTGCTTTGCGGATGATGGATATTCTCTCTTTTTGAAGGCCAAAACAGAGATTTTCCAAAAACAGACATAAAAAACGGAACAATGGTGACAAGAGCGATCAGTAAGATCCCCACTCCTACAGCCACACTAACGGCTGATTGGTACAGCTGGAATTTGGCAAAACCAATACTGGAGAAACCAACTAATACAGCTAGCCCACTAAAGAAAACCGTTTTTCCTGCACATTTATAAGTGACAATAATGGACTCTTGTACATCACGTCCTTGCCCGATCTCCTCTTTAAACCGGCTTAAAAGTAAGATACAGTAATCTGTTCCTATACCGAACATAATCGCTACCATAAAAATCTGAGTGAAATTAGATAGAGGAAATTGGGTATATTCCACAAGAAAAGCCACAATACTCCGGCTGACTGCGTAAGAAATACCAATCGTAATAAGTGGAACAACAGGTGCCAAGATCGATCTGAACACAATGATTAAAATAAAGAAAATAAAAATAATCGTAATAAGTTCAGTTTTCTTCAGACCTTCTTGGGAGCTTTTGATAACATCTGAATCCACAAATTTTTGACCCGTCATTTGGAATGAAACGTTATAGGGCTTTAAAACTTCCTCAATTTGATCTTTAACTTTCATAGCTTTTGTTTCGTAGTGGTCGAATTTGAAAGGAACAAGAAGTGTACTTTTATCCTTTGATAAAAGTTGGTTTTGAATGTCCGGATCTTCATGAAAATACGAAGTGATTCCGTCAATGTGGAGTTCTGGAGCATGCTTTATGAGTGTAGTTAAAGCCTTTTTTAATTCCTTTTCTTTCTTAGGGAATAGTTGTGGCTCGGAGAATACGATGACACCAGTGTCTTTTTTACCGTCTTTACCTGACAGCTTATCCAATAGGTGAAGCGCTTCAGATGTCGGTGTTCCCTCCGGAACCTTTAATTGCCCTTTTTCCCTTGTTAAGTCTTCTAGATCGGGCGCAGTAAAAAACAGAACAACAGCTGTTATCATCCACACCACTAAAATCATCCATCTTGCTTTAATAATTTGCAACATAGCTGCTTCAAGCTCCTTCTAGTTCATCAATCAATTTGCTGTTTTGAGCGTGTCTGAAGTGCTGACTGCGACTCCTTCAACGTGCTTATAGCAGGATGACCTATTCAATTGTCTTTTCGTGTTGAAGAAACACACATCCATCATCATCCACGAGCTCCTTTTCTGACTAAACAAAGACAGAAAATGAATGTAATAAAAAACACCTCCAATTGGATTAATTTAAAAATATTACTATACATTAGTTTAACTATCAAAATTTTACATGTCAATTTATAAAAAAGAAAAAAGATGGCAAATTGCCGTCTTTTTTCTATGTTTAAACCGTTTTCAATTGTTTCCTTTCATCTTTTTCATCTGGCTGGATGAAAAACAGCACCAAAAACAATGAAATAAGACTACAAATGGTCGAGAGGATAAAAACAATGGAGTCTCCTTGATCCATAAGATACGCATAAATTGGCGGTCCTAACGCGACGCCGATAAACCTCATGCTACTATAGAAAGAAGTGATCGTTCCACATTGCTCCTTTTCAATTCCTTCTGTAATGAGTGCATCAAGAGCAGGAAGTGTAATACCAATCCCAATCCCACCAATACTCAAACAGATAAATAATAAATAAAAACTGTGATTCCACCATAAGAACATATATGAAAGAGATAAAAGAGCCATGCCAACAATTAAATAGATTCTCATTTTACCCTTCTCGTTTCCGATCGTCTTGCCAGCGATGTAGGAACTAATGGATAAAAAAAGGAGTGGGATACTAAGAAGGAGCCCTTTCTTGACCCCTTTTATCTGATAGGCTGTTTCTAAATTATCAGATAAGTAAAAGAGCACACCAAAAAGAAGAAACATAATAAAACCGCCAATTCCAAAGATAGCATAAAGCCAGCGGCCTTCATGTTTAAAAATCTTCTTTGTTGACTTCAAAAATTCTTTAAATGTTGGTGATTCCTCTTCTCTTTTCGCCGACTCGACCATAAACAACACCATCAGAAAGCTTGTGATGGAGAATAACGGAATAAACCAAAACGGCATAAACCAAAACCAAGAAGCTAATAATGCACCGATAATGGGGCTTAGTACCTTCCCTGCTGTATTGGATGTCTCAATTGCACCAAGACCAGCGCTTACCTCTTCATCTTTATGAAACAAATCACCGATAAACGGCATAACAACTGGCGCTGCTCCTGCTGAACCAATCCCTTGAAGAACCCTTCCGAATAGTATCCACATATAAGGCTCCTTCATCATAGTTGAAGCAACGGCTGCCACAGCACCTCCAAGTCCGGCAATTAAAAGGCATGGAAGGAGCACCTTTTTTCTTCCAATACGGTCAGACAAATATCCAGCAACTGGAATACATAAGATGGCAACAACGGAATAGACCGTGATAATGAGAGAGACTTGAAAAGATGTAATGGAAAGTTCCTTTTCTATCGCTGGCAATACTGGTATCAACATGGAATTGCCAAGTGTCATGATTAAAGGCACTGATGATAATGCAATAATATTCTTTTTACTGACTGTTTTCTCGCCCAACATCGTTCACCCAATTCTGTATACTGTTACTTGATAGTGTGGCAAGTTCTACAGTAATTATGTATGGGTAAACAAAAAGCAATCGCTGAAGGAGCGACTGCTTTGTTAAAATCGTTTACGAATGACATGAAAGCTGAATTTATCCGCTCGAAAGTAGTTGAGCGAGTATAAGACCGGCTGATCATCATGATCATAATGCATTTGCTTTAGTAATAAAAGTGCCGTTTCAGGATCACAATCTAATATAGGTGAGACTTGATCGTGATACCCAATTGGTTCAATATCTGCCACAGCATATTTGATCCCACTGTGTGGTTCTCTTCCAAACAGCTCAAATAATGATTCTTCTTCATGCGTAAAAGAAGCGGGTAGATGTTTCACAGGTATTTTATCTAAACAATACACAACAGGTTGTCCATCCGCCGTTCGAACACGCTCCATCGAAAACATGACATCTGATTCGTCACACTGAAAACGAATGACATCATTTTCTGTAGGCTCCCCTTCTTGAGAGGACAAAAAGATGGTCCCAGGTGTCATATTCACCTGCTCAATCATTTTCGTGACACTTGTCAACTGTTCAATACCTGTTGAAAAAAGCGGTCTAGAGTTTACAAAGGTACCTACACCGTGCCTTCTAATCAAATATTTCTCTTCTTCTAATATACGAAGGGCTTCGCGCAGTGTTGCTCTGCTTACACCTAATTGCTTTGAGAGCTCAAACTCCGAGGGGAGCTTTTCTTTTTCGGCATAAACGCCATTTTGAATATCCTCTTTAATACGGTCAATCACTTTCAAATATAAGTGGCGATTGTCTGTTTTGGTCGACATGTTTTCCCTCCGTCAAATCAATGCAAATGATAAGATGAGAAATCTATAATCCGAGATAGATGAACATAACTATATCATGTTTTTGAAAATAAATAAATAGTCTGATATTCAGTTTACATAATGTATATATCGTTAACTTTATTTTAGGAAAGCCCTCTTCTTATGAAGAGAGCTCGTCATACTGTTCTTTTGAAAGAAGGACTTCTCTTGGTTTACTACCTTCATATGGTCCTACAACGCCCCGTTCTTCCATTGCATCTATCAAACGTGCCGCTCGGGTATAGCCAATGCGGAATCTCCTTTGTAGCATCGAGACAGAAGCTGTTTGCATACCGATGATCAATTCAACTGCCTCATCATACAAGTCATCATCTACTGCCGCAAGCTGATCTTGTGTCTCTTCACTTGGAATCATTTCCTCTTGATATTGGGCTTTTTGCTGTGTGATCACATGATCAACCACATGTTCTACTTCTTCATCTGATAAAAAGGCGCCTTGTACTCGGACTGGCTTGTTCGAACCAACAGGTAAAAACAGCATGTCCCCCCTGCCAAGTAGCTTTTCAGCGCCCCCCATATCAAGGATGGTTCTTGAATCTGTTTGTGAGGACACGCTAAATGCAATACGAGATGGGATATTCGCTTTAATGACACCTGTAATAACATCTACAGACGGTCTTTGAGTGGCAATAATCAAATGAATACCAGCAGCACGTGCCATTTGAGAGAGTCTCGTAATGGAATCTTCTACATCAGATGAGGCGACCATCATTAAATCAGCAAGCTCATCGACGATGACAACAATATATGGCAGCTCTGGCTGTTTGGCTTCTTCTGTTTGATTCATGCGCTTTATGTAATCATTATATCCCTCGATGTTTCTCGTCCCCGTATGAGAGAACAATTCATACCGGCGTTCCATTTCACTCACCACTTTTTTCAGTGCTTGTGATGCTTTCTTCGGAGCCGTTACAACTGGAGCCAATAGATGCGGGATGCCGTTATATACATTCAGTTCAACCATTTTCGGATCAATCATCATCATTTTCACTTCATGAGGCTTTGCTCTCATGAGAATACTTGTAATAATGCCATTAATACAGACACTTTTACCGCTTCCGGTCGACCCTGCTACAAGCAAATGGGGCATTTTGTTCATTTCTGCCAGTACCGCTTCTCCGGAAATATTTCGGCCAAGTCCGATTAAAAGTTTTGCATTTGGGCGGTCATTTTGTTTTGATTCTAATACTTCTTTTAATGACACCATCGCAATTTCTGCATTTGGCACTTCTATGCCGATGGCTGATTTGCCCGGAATCGGCGCTTCGATCCGAATATCTTTTGCTGCTAGCGCAAGGGCAAGGTCATCACTTAAATTGACAATCTTACTCACCTTCACCCCAACATCCGGATAGACTTCGTATTTTGTGACAGCTGGTCCTAAGTGAACTTGTGTGACTTTTGCTTTCACACCAAAGCTTTGAAAGGTTTTTTCAAGCTTTCTTGCATTTTCGTATATGTTTTTCTTATCTGTTTGCTGGCCGGAATGCTGCGGCTCTGCTAACAGATCAAGAGACGGCAATTCGTAATCTTTATTCTCAAGTTCCGTAAACGTCATTGGTGGAGCTTCTTTTGGTTCGTCCATTGTCTCTTGAGATGCTTCGTGTCTAGTCTGATCAATAGGTTCAGCATCTTTTTTGACCTGCACATGTTGAACCGGAGGCGTTATCATATCATCCCTGTCTGCGAAGCTTGAAATGATTGGCTGACTATTGTCAGAAACCAAGGTTTCCTCCTCGGGAATCAGTTGATCATCTTGTTCAGTTTCTTGAACACGTGAACGTTTTTTCTTTCCAGTTGTTTTCTGTGCAGTTGTCTGTTTACTTGCTTGTCTCATGTCTTTCATATCTTGGACAAACGCCTTCCACTGCTTGATCAAAAATTGTGCAATCGGCAGGGTCACTTTTTTCATCATTTCTTGCAGTGATCGGTTGGTCAATAAGACAATTCCGATTAGCATGAGCACAATCGCCATGATTTGAGATCCTGCTTGTGCAAATAAGAAATATGAAGCAGCAAACAAAATGGCACCGATCATTCCGCCTCCTAAATCAGGCGAGCCCGTTTGACCCTTTATATCCATTAAGAAGAGCTCAAACGTATTCCGTATGACACTTTGAGAGCCAATGGCCCCTGCTGTTGATAAATGCTGAAAGAGCTTGACATGTGATAGTAAAAGGATACTCGCAATGATGCAGTAAAGCCCTGCTTTCCTTCTAGTAAACACATCAGGAATTTGTTTTTTCCAAAAGATTGTCACACCAAAAAGGAATAAGGCGATCAGGCAAAGGATAAACCATTCCCCTGCAAAGAATCGGAACACATATACAAAGGTTTGTCCGACGACACCTAGCTGCAAAATGGCAATGATTGCTATGGCAATACAGACTAACCCATTTAACTCGAATTTCAGTTTTAGTTGTTTATTTTGTTTTTTTCTTGTCTTACGTTTTCTCTTTTTTGCCATTCTCATCACCTTACTACGAAAGAAAATAGAACTTACGAAAAGATCAGAAAGAAAGCAGCCTAGCACGGGCTGCATCTGTTGTAAGTTTTCCCTCTATTATAGCATAGATTCATTCATATGCGTTGGTTTGATTGGTCCCTAAATTCAACTTCAATCGCTTGCCTGGTGCGAGCTCTTGATTAAGAAAATCCATTGGATTGGTACTCATGATTTGAACAATTTCTGCTTCATCTTCTTTCATTTCAACCATGACAGGTACGCCTTGAATTTGTATCTCCTTTAATTTGCGGTCGTCATTCGTATCTGCGTAAATGGCTTCGTATGGCATAGGTGTATATAAGATCATTGAATCAGCCCCTCATTTTGAGATGCTCTTTCCTTGATTAATTCATTTAATTTTTTTATCGCTTGTCCGACGCCACCTACTTCATTCATGAGTCCGTATTCAGCTGCTTCATGACCAATCACATTTGTCCCGATATCCCTCGTCAAATTCCCTTTTGAGAACATGAGCTCTTTGAACTTCTCTTCTGTAATGCTTGAATGCCTTGTGACAAAATTAATGACACGTTCTTGCATTTTATCTAAATACTCAAAGGTTTGCGGTACACCAATGACTAATCCTGTGAGACGCACTGGGTGGATGGTCATTGTAGCGGTTTCTGCAATGTATGAATAATCACACGATACAGCAATCGGCACGCCAATCGAGTGACCGCCCCCTAGTACGATGGATACCGTTGGTTTTGATAAAGACGCAAGCATTTCGGCAATGGCTAATCCAGCTTCCACATCTCCGCCTACTGTATTTAAAATGATTAAAAGACCTTCAATTTTTGGGTTTTGCTCTACTGCAACGATTTGCGGTATGACGTGTTCATATTTGGTTGTTTTGTTTTGTGGCGGGAGCTGCATATGACCTTCAATCTGGCCAATGATGGTGAGACAATGTATATTCGTATCTTGTGGTAATTGGGGAACAGCCGTTTCACCAAGCTGTTGGATTTTGCTCATAATGCTATCTTTTTCTTCTGACTTTCGCTCAGACGGTTGTTCATTTTTTTCGTCCATCTGTCTCCATCCTTTCCTAGATGCTCTCCTCCTATTATGAACAAGAAGACCTCATTCCATCCGGCTTTCCTTGCCCCACATCAAAAAAGCCCAAAGAGCTTTTGCTCCTTGGGCTTTGCCGTTACACTTCCATAATGATTGGAATGATCATCGGCTTTCGTTTTGTTTTTTCATATAGGAATTGATTTAACGCATCACGCATGGATTGTTTCAGTGTTGACCATTCAACAACGGAGTTTTCCGTTTGCTCTTTGACAATGCCTTTGACGAGCTCTGTCGCTTTGACAATCAACTCTTCAGATTCTCTCACATAAACAAACCCTCTTGTGATGATTTCAGGTCCAGAAATTAATTGTTTCTTTTGTTTATCAAGTGTAATAACGACAATGAGAATGCCATCTTGAGACAAGAGACGTCTGTCACGCAATACGATATTCCCAATATCTCCTACACCAAGTCCATCAATTAAAATGTTCCCTTGGTGAACCTTTTCACCGATCTTCACGTTTTGCCCTCTGAATTCAACGACATCCCCTTTATCAATCAAGAAAATGTCACTGCGCTTCATGCCTACTTCCTCTGCAATACGGGAATGTGCTTTTTGCATACGGTATTCTCCGTTTACAGGGATCAAATACTTCGGCTTTAGTAGATTGAGCATCAATTTTAGTTCTTCTTGACAGCCGTGTCCGGATACATGTACACGTTTTTGGGCAAAAATCACATGTGCGCCACTTCTTGTGAGGAAATCAACGGTTTTTGAGTACGTCAATTCTTGTCCTGGTAGAGGAGTTGACGCAATCAAGACTGTATCACCTTTTTCAATATGGAGCTGTTTGTGATTTTGTTTAGCCATTTTTGTTAATGCAGCAAGCGGCTCGCCGTAACTTCCTGCTGTTAAGATGACCACATCTTGCTTCGCCATCTTTTTTACTTCTTGCACTGGGACAAATAATTCTTCATCTGCTGTCACATAGCCTAGCTTGATCGCAAGTTGCAGGGTTGTCATCATATTCTTTCCAGCAACCGCTAGCTTACGATCATTTTGAATCGTTGCATTAATGATTTGCTGGATACGATTAATATTAGAAGACGAAACAGCTACAATGACACGATTTTCAGCATTGTACATTGCATTTGAAATTTCGTCTTGCACAATCGCCTCAGACGGTGTATACCCTGGTTTTTCAGCATTTGCACTATCTGAAAGAAGGGCCAAAACGCCATTATTCCCGATTTTTGCAATCTCTCCGATGTCACAGGCTTGGTTAAGCGCTGGGGTTTGATCAAATTTAAAATCACCTGTGCATACGATAGAACCAAGAGAGGTTTTTAAGCTCACTCCCACAGAGTCTGGGATGCTATGATTCGTTCTAAAAAATGATACCTTTGTTGTGTCAAATGTAATGACCGATTTCGCATGTACCTCACGTAAATCCGCTTTTTGATTGAAGCCATATTGCTTCAGCTTTTCACGAAGTAACGCAAGGGTCAGTTTTGTTCCATAGACTGGTACAGACAATTTACTTAAGCAATGGAATACGCCTCCAATTGCCTCATCATGTCCGTGGGTAAGAAAAATTGCTTTCACCCGATCAGCTCGTTCAGTTAAATAAGAGATATCAGGAATGACGACGTCAATGCCTAACATTTCGTTTTCAGGATGCATTAAGCCAGCATCGACAACGTAAATGTCAGAGTCAATTTCAATGACATATAAATTTTTCCCGATTTCCCCAACGCCTCCCAGTGCAATAATTCTTACGTTCTCTGTATTTTTCTTTTTCAAAATTCTTATCCTCCTAGTCTCAAGCCCGTCCATCATCGCTTAATGCTATTATAACTGAATCTAATTTTAGAAAACAAGATGAAGTCACATTTTAAGAAAGTGTTTATGTATAAAAAGCGGTCATCCTCAGGGACATCTGAGAATGACCGCTTCCGAAATTTGTTTTGATCAGCTATTGAGTACGCTGCTTAAATTCAGTCTCTCTTCTTCCGATAAAGGCAAAAGCGGGAGACGAACAGATCCGACATCCAGTCCTTTAAGCTGTAGGGCTGTTTTGACAGGTGTTGGATTTGGTGCTGAGAAAAGCTGGTTCATAATCGGGAGCAGCTTTTGATGAATCAATGCTGCGTTTGCTGTTTGACCAGAAGCATAGCTCTTTAACATTTGCTGCATATCCAGTCCTACGATATGGGAGGCAACCGAGACGACCCCTTTTGCTCCAACAGCAACAGCAGGAAGTGTTAAGCTGTCGTCACCTGAGTACACATCGAAATCTTCAGGTGTTTCTGCAATGATCTTTGTCATTGCATCTAGATCACCGCTCGCTTCTTTAATCGCAACAATGTTTGGGATTTGTGCCAATTTAATCGTTGTTTCAGGTGCTAAAGAAGCAACTGTTCTTCCCGGTACATTGTAAAGCATGACAGGAAGAGATGTAGACTCGGCAATGGCTTTAAAGTGTGCATACATGCCTTCCTGTGATGGCTTGTTGTAGTAAGGAACGACAAGCATCACTGCATCGACGCCAGCTTCTTCTGCTTTTTTCGTTAATTTGATAGACGCATTTGTGTTGTTACTACCCGTTCCTGCAATGATTTTACAACGACCGTTCGCTAATTTCACTGATTGCTGAAAAAGAGCGACTTTTTCTTCAGTTGATAAAGTTGGTGATTCACCTGTTGTCCCTGCAACAACGAGAGAGTCACTGCCATTTTTTAATAAATAATCAATGAGAATTGATAGTTTTTGGAAATCAATGTTGCCCTTTTTATCAAAAGGTGTAATCATAGCTGTTGCGATATTTCCGAAATTCATTTTTTTCACCTCATCATGATTCAATCACATTTATCTTGAAAGTTCAAACACTTCGTGCAGGGCATTTACAGCCGCTCTCAAATTTTCTTCATGCACTAAAACCCAAATGGTCGTATGACTATCGGCTGATTGTAGAATTGGGATGTTTTGTTCAGAAAGAGCCGATACGATTTTAGACGTAACACCTGGTACCCCCATAATTCCAGCGCCTACAGCAGACACCTTTGCACAATTGGACGTAACGATTGGTGTGTAGCCAAGTTCTTTCAGAATGGCTGTTGCCTTTTCAGTCATTGCGCCGGTCACCGTGTACACAATTTCACTCGGTGTAATGTTAAAGAAATCAACACTGATTTGTGCATTTGCCATCGCTTTAAAGACCTCTGTTTGGACGCTGTATTGCCCTTCTTTTGCCGGCACTTTGATTTGTGTCACGTCATTCACATGTGCAATCCCAGTAATGAGGCGGTCATACACATCATGACTCATTTTATCTGAGTAGTGTGACGTCACGAGTGTACCCTCATCATCAGAGTATGTTGAGCGGACCCTCATGGGTACTTTTGCTTGCATAGCAATTTCGACAGCTCTCGGGTGAATGACTTTAGCGCCTTGATATGCGAGGTTACAAATCTCTGTATACGTGACCACTCGAAGTGGTTTCGCATTTTCAACGATACGAGGATCTGCTGTCATGACACCTGTTACATCAGTGAAAATGTCAATGAAATCTGCTTGTAATGCAGCTCCTAAAGCAGCAGCCGATGTATCACTCCCACCTCGTCCGATTGTTGTGACGTCGCCATTTTTCGCCGCCCCTTGGAATCCAGCCACAACTACGACATCGTGTTCAGAAAGGGTTGCCTCGAGACGTTCACATTTCATGTCAATGATTTTCGCACTCGTATGCTCTTGATCGGTTAAAAATCCTGCTTGTGCACCGGTCATCGCCACCGCCTTTACACCATGTTCGTTCAGCATGCTTGAAAACACAACAGCTGAAATATTTTCTCCGCAAGAGACAAGTAAATCTTTTTCGCGGTTTGTCATGTGCTGTGCATCCCCATAAAGCAATCCAAGCAGCGTGTCCGTCGCATAAGGATCACCTTTTCGTCCCATTGCCGAAACCACGACGACCGATTTATAACCTTTTTCTTTTGCAGATAAGATATGGGCAAGCGCCCTTTTTCTCCCTTGATCATCTTTGACAGAAGTCCCGCCAAATTTTTGGACAATTATTTTCACTGTTTTCACTCCAAGTTCATTCTGACGTAACAGAAGAGAGCAGGCGAAAGATGCCTAACTCTCTTCTATTCGTCCTCATCATCCATTGAATCTTACACTAATTTTAATGCTTTTAAGCTTTCTGCAATTTGAACTGTGTTCCATGCAGCGCCTTTGAGCAGGTTATCAGATACAATCCATAAATGGAACCCATTTGGACGGTCCAAATCTTTCCGAATGCGGCCGACAAATACGTCATTTTTTCCAACAGCAGCTGCAGGCATTGGATAAATTTGTTGAGATGGATCATCTTGTAACGTAATACCTGGTGCAGCTTTTAGTGTTGACTTAATGTCTTCTACTGTTGCGTTCGTTGCATCCAGTTCAATGTAAACCGATTCTGAATGGCCTGTTTCAATCGGAAGTCTCACACATGTAGCCGCTACTTCTAGCTCTGGCATGTGCATGATTTTTTTCGTTTCATTGATCATTTTCATTTCTTCAAATGTATAACCATTGTCTTGGAATTTATCAATTTGCGGAATCGCATTAAATGCAATTTGATAAGGCATGACTTCTGGTGTCACATCTTCTTTATTTATAATAGCCTGTGTTTGGCTATATAACTCATCAATCGCTTCATTTCCCGCACCTGATACAGCTTGATAGGTGGAGACAATGACCTTTTTCAAACCATATGCTTGACGAAGTGGTTCTAGTGTCGCCACCATTTGAATGGTTGAACAGTTAGGGTTTGCAATGATTCCTTGATGGTCATTCAAATCTTTTTCGTTTACCTCTGGTACGATGAGAGGGGTATTTTCGTCCATACGGAAAGCACTTGTATTGTCAACGACAATAGCGCCTCGTTTGACCGCTTCAGGAGCTAGCGCCTTTGATACATTTCCTCCAGCACTAAATAATGCAATGTTTACTCCTTCAAAGCTTTCAGGTGTTGCTTCTTGAACGGTATACTCTTGACCTCTGAATGTCACTTTCGTTCCAGCAGAACGTTTTGAGGATAGTAGAGTAAGTGTATCCAATTCAAAATCTCTGTCAGCGAGTGTTTTTAATATTTGTTGACCGACAGCCCCAGTCGCTCCAACTACAGCTACATGTAATCCTCTTCCCATCAGTAAAACTCCTTCCGATCCATCCATTCATACTTTTCCTACGGATGGTCATCCTATGACTTTTTACATTTTATTTTACCATAGAAAAGCGAGGCTTGAAGTATATTTTTTGAATCTTTCATGATTTTCTAGTCATTCTATTTTTCGTGAGACCCAATTAAAATGGGCTGGATTTGTTTATGCTGGAGGGCTTCCTCGACTGTTTTGGAAAGAAGATCCATATTTGCTACCATCGATGTTGGCTTTTTGAATGGGTCATCTTGACCGAATGGAATAAAAAAGATATTCTTTGTCGACATCAGCCTCATCAGATTTGTACCATTTAAGCCTAGTGCATCGTTAGTCGAGATGCCTAACACGACTGGACGATGGTTTCGAATGGTTGCCTTTGCTGCCATTAAGACAGGACTGTCTGTCATCGCATTTGCTAATTTTGCCATTGAATTGCCTGTTAAAGGAGCAATCACCATACAATCAAGTGGCAGCTTAGGTCCGAGTGGCTCTGCTTTGACAATTGAGTCAATCACTTGAAATCCTGTTAGTTTTTCAATCCGCTCAATCCATTCGGCGCCTTCTCCAAATCTCGTATTCGTATTTTGTACTGTAAATGACACCACAGGGCGCACTTCTGCTCCTTGATTCACCAGTGATTCAATTTGTGGAAATACAGCTTCATACGTACAATGGGAACCGGTTAAGCCAAAGCCAATTCTTTTCCCTTTTAATGTTGTCATGATTCCATTCCCCTTTTCTCCTCTGCAAGTTCACATAAGAGTCCAGCAAGCACTTTTGCAATGATTTGTCCTGCAGTCTTTGGAGCGACAATCCCCGGAAGACCTGGTGCAAGTAGTGCCTTCACTCCGTGCTTTTGTGCAAAGTCAAAATCCGTTCCGCCTGGCCGGGAGGCGATATCCAAAATCAGTGTTTTAGGTGTCATATTGACGATGACAGATGAGTCAATGACTAAACTTGGAATCGTATTAATCATAATATCAACATCTGCGACTTCTTCTTTTAAACGATCCATCGCAAATGGTTCAACCCCCATTTCAAAGCCTCTTGCTAAATGCGCGGTATCAGCCGCACCTACTTTGACTTCAGCACCTAGCGCTCGAAATGTTCTAGCAATTGTGAGCCCTGTTCTCCCAAGCCCGAGGACGGCTACATGCGAACCATGGATCGTATAGTCTGTTTGCTGAATGGCCATCATGATAATTCCTTCGACTGTTGGAATAGAGTTATAAATGGCAATGTCATCTCGCTCAAACAGCTTGACAAGCTTGCGGTTCACCTGCTTTGCCAGATTGTCTAAGTACGTATTCGAAATACCTGAGTACAAGGTACAATGTGTAGGGGTTCTTTCTAAACAATCAGCTTCTAGCACAACTTTCTCATTTGAGAAAACTGTGGCAACGACACCTTCATCTGTTGCGCCTGATACTGGCAAGATCATGCTGTCTACCTGTTCAAATGGTAGCTCTGACATTTTCAGTTTTTCAGCACCGATAAAGCCATGATCTAGTTGATCAAACCCGACTAAAAACACCTTGGCATGCTGCTGTGACAGCTTGCGAATGATTTCAAGCTGTCTTGCATCTCCCCCGATCACCGCAACCGTTAAACCGCTCAACATACTGACCGTTCACCTTCTTTATTTAAAAAAGTCTGTAATTTTTTCTGAATCTCCCTTTCAGCATATGAGGAGAGGTTTCAGCCTGTGAACAATTCCCGTAGAGAAAAGAAAAAGAGCACCCTTTTATGATGGGTGCTCTTTTTCCCCGTGTGGCTGAAGTTCTTCAGGCACATCGAGAATGATCATATCTGATCCAATTTTTTGAATGTGATGCCACGGAACGCGTATATCATTTCCGTGTTTTCGAAAGCCAAACCATTTGACGGAAGGGATAATGAGTGCTGTGATCTGACCGTCCAGTTCATTGATCTCAAGATCAGTCTGTCCAAGCACACCAAGTCGCTCCGCTCTTTTGATATCAACAATCTCTTTTCCTGATAGTTCACTTAATCTCAAAATCGCATCACGCTCCTTCCATATCATATATGCTTCGACAAGATCAATTAGACCCGTCCGTCATTCGTATACCAAATCGGTTCGAGCCGATGAAAACATTGATGCTCTTTCATGATTCTATTCACTCGTTCAATCATGTCATTCAAGTGAGCTGGATCATATGTCATTGTCCAAACAATGGAAGAAAAAAGGCTCATCGCTGTGTAAATGGAAAAAAGCAACCAAAACTCTTTTTCTGGCTGTGCACTCAAATAGCCATCTATTTGTCCAACAGCAAACGGTATGCTTATTTCGCTACTAAATAAAGATAATTTATAAAAATCATGGATCGGGTCTCCCCAATCCGATTGATCAAAATCGATGACTCCAGCATATTGATTTCCGTTTATGAGGAGGTTCCCTAAATGAAAATCATCATGCTGGAATTGATTCGGTCTCTCTTTTATCACTTCAATATGAGAGGTGATAAATTGTAATGCAGTGTGATCAAAATCAAATCTCACCCCACTCGTTTGATAGGCATGGACATATCTTTCGTGTTTTTCCGTCGCTCGCTCATCCCATGGTGCGATAGAAGGTGGCGCAGCATATGTATGCATCTTTCGCAGTTGCCTGCCAGCACGTCTGCCTATTTCATACTGCTCTTCATCGGTTCGTGTCTGTATGGATTCTCTAGCATTTTCTCCTTCGATGTAAGGAAACACGCGATAAAAACAGTGATATTCCCTGTTTACGCCCATATCTATCACTTCTGAGCAAAGAATGCCTTGCTCTTTAAATGACTGAAGGAGAGGCATTTTACTTTTTAATCGATCATGTTTATGTGGATCGCTTAACTTGAGCACGAATTTTTCATGATGGCGTGTTTTGACGACAAACGTTTGGTCACCTGAAAAACCAGATGTCATCCGCTGAAAAGAGGTGGCTTGACTGAGATGCGGAGAAAGTCGCTTTAATTCTTCGTATTCCATCGTCACTGTCTCCTTTCTTTTTGTAAAATAAACGGCAGACCTCATATAAAGAAGTCTGCCGTGATGTGTATTATGATGGCTGATCACCTGTTGGACTAATAAGGGAGAGCGCATAATCTTCTGTAAAGATTCTACGAGATAAGTTATTCACGCCGTCTAACGTCACTTGATTAATTTCATCAATGATTTCATCAAGCGTGCGATGTTTGCCAAGAAGCAGCTCATTTTTACCGTTTCGGCTCATCTTGCTATTTGTACTTTCAAGGCTAAGCATCAGATTACCTTTCATTTGCTCTTTGCTGTTTTCAAGCTCTTTTTTGGTAATTCCGTCTCGTTTTAATACATCTAATGTTTGTAAAATGGTTTCTGATAGAAGGTTTAGTTGCTTGGCTCCAGTACCACCATAAATGGTCAGCATTCCGTTATCAGCAAATGAACTGTGGTAGCTAAATACTGAATAAGCAAGTCCTTTATCTTCCCTGACATCCTGGAATAACCGGCTGCTCATGCTTCCGCCCAGAACATTGTTTAAAACAATTAAATCATAGATGTCTTCATGACCTGCTGGAAGGCCGTTAAAGCCTAAGCATAGGTGTGCCTGCTCTGTTTCTTTTTTACGCGTAAGCTTCTCATAATGAAATTCAGGGGCTTCCACAGCCTGCTTCTTCCCTTTGCCTTCATAAGAGCCAAATAATTTTTCAATGTCTTTGATGAAGCTTTCTTCCACATTACCAGCTACAGAGATCACTACCCGATCTGGTGTATAGAATTCATCCATATATGCTCTAAGTGAGTCACCGTTAAAGGTAGAGAGTGTTTCCTCCGTTCCTAAAATTGGGTAGCCCAATGAGTGCTGACCGTAAATCGCTTTGCTTAGAAGGTCATGAACGATATCATCTGGTGTGTCCTCATACATTTTGATTTCTTCATATACGACATTTTTCTCTTTCTTTAGCTCTTCTTCATCAAAAGCAGAATGGAAAAACATGTCGCCTAACACATCAAGGGCGTAACCCGCATGTGAATCAAGCACCTTTGCGTAATAGCAAGTGTACTCTTTTGATGTAAACGCATTTACTTGTCCGCCAATGCGATCAAAGGATTCTGCAATATCGCGTGCAGATCTTGTTTTCGTTCCTTTAAAGAACATATGCTCTAAAAAGTGTGAGATCCCATTTACTTCTGGTGTTTCATGTCTTGAACCAGTTCCAATCCAGACACCTATTGCGACAGATCTCACAGTGGGATTGTTTTCGAGTACAATTCTTACTCCGTTTTGGCATGTATACGTTTTGACCAAATTTTGCTCCTCCTATTCAACAAACAGATCGCATCACGGGTGTCTCTTTTCACTTAGGAGGTCAGAAACCGTTCCTAATTCATATCCTCGTTCTTTCAATTGAGTGATGAGTTTGTCGAGACTTTTCGCCGTTGCATCTGTTGGATGCATTAATATCATCGCCCCATTGTGAATCTTCCCTAGTACCCGATGTTGTAATATCTCTGGTGTTGGTTTTTTCCAATCAATGGTGTCTACCGTCCACATAATGGTTTCCATTCCTTCTTGTGCAGCCAGCTTCACTGTTTCTTCTTTGAAGCTTCCACTTGGAGGGGCAAACCATTTCGGTTTTTTTCCCAGGGTTTGTTCAATTTGACGATTTGTTTTGGTGATCTGCTCTAAAGCTCGTTCTCTTGTCAGTGTGCTCATATCCGGGTGATTGTATGAATGATTTCCAATTTCATGGCCATCTGCCATGATTTTTCTAGCCAGCTCTGAGCTATTCTTCACCCATTTACCCTCCAAGAAAAAGGTCGCTTTGACTTGATGCTTTTGGAGCGTATCCAACATTTGTTTTAAGTACTCGTCACCCCAAGCGACATTGACGAGAAAGGCAGTCATTTTCTTGTCAGGATGCCCTTTATATATCGGCTCAGCGCCAAGCTCGTGTAAATGAACGGCTGGCTTTGTTTCTTTAAACACAAGCTGTTTCTCATCGAACGTACCAGTGACTTTCATTTTTTCATATGAAGCCATGATATCAACAGTTTGTCCGTTTAAGCCGGGCATTTTTTTCCACACTTTATCAATCTTAGCATTTTGCGCCTTCACTTCATAGTCAGACGACTTCGATTCAATCTCTTGATACAAAATATCTTTAGAAACAGATACAACCTCCGCATGTCCTTTCATTGTTTCGATATATGCAACAGTTGCCGGCTGTTTCATTGTTTGATAAGACAAAAGCAGTAAAAACAGAAACACAATAATTGGTAACATTTTTTTCAATGATTGTCCCTCCCTCTCTACCATAAATTATGAGAAAGGGAAACAAGCTAGAACTACTGTGTTACCCGTAGAATAGAAAGAAGCCGGGCACGGATACCTGGCTTCTTACACATCTTATTGATCCTCACTTACGACTGCTTTTCTTCTTTTTCCTTTTCTTCACGTAAAACGGCTTTGCGAGACAGGTTGACTCGGCCTTGTTTGTCAATTTCAGTGACTTTTACAAGTAACTCGTCACCAATCTTCACAACATCTTCTACTTTGCCCACGCGCTCAAGCGCAAGCTCAGAAATATGAACCAGCCCATCTTTACCACTGAAGATTTCTAGGAACGCACCAAATTTTTCAATGCGTTTCACTTTACCTAAGTATAGTTGACCAACTTCAACTTCTCTTACGATATCTTCAATAATTTTCTTCGCTTTTTGGTTCATGTCCTGTTCAGTAGAAGAAATAAAGATTGTACCGTCTTGTTCAATATCGATTTTCACACCGGTATCTTCAATGATTTTATTAATTTGTTTACCGCTTGGTCCAATGACATCGCGAATTTTATCAGGATTGATTGTCATCGTTAAGATTTTTGGTGCGTAACGTGACAATTCTTCTCTAGAAGTAGGTATTGTAGACAGCATGCTATCTAAAATCTCCATTCTTCCTTTTTTCGCTTGTTGAAGAGCTTCTTCTAAAATGTCTTTTGATAGACCATCAATTTTAATGTCCATCTGTAGTGCCGTAACACCTTTAGACGTACCTGCTACTTTAAAGTCCATATCACCAAGTGCATCTTCCATTCCTTGAATGTCACTCAGCACTGTATAGTAGTCACCAGACTTTACAAGTCCCATTGCAATTCCTGCAACTGGTGCCTTAATCGGTACACCTGCGTCCATCATAGCAAGTGTGCTCGCGCAAATACTTGCTTGTGAAGTAGATCCGTTCGATTCAAGAACCTCTGAAACAAGACGAACCGTGTATGGGAAATCTTTTTCAGATGGGATCACTGGTTCTAATGCACGTTCACCTAGTGCACCATGTCCGATCTCACGGCGACCTGGGCCACGCATTGGGCCAGTTTCACCAACACTAAATTGCGGGAAGTTGTAATGGTGCATGAAACGTTTTGATTCTTCAACGCCTAGACCGTCAAGAATTTGCACATCGCCAAGTGCACCTAATGTACAAATACTGAGCGCCTGTGTTTGTCCTCTTGTAAATAGACCTGAACCGTGCGTTCTTGGCAGAAGTCCTACTTCTGAAGAAAGTGGACGGATTTGATCTACACCGCGTCCATCTGGACGTATTTTTTCTTCCGTGATCAGGCGGCGAACTTCGTTTTTGACAAGCTTATTCAAGACGTCTTTCGCTTGTTTCATTGTCGCTTCGTCACGCTCTTCTGCTTCAAATTTCTCAATGACTGCTTTTTTCACAGCACTGATCGCATCTTCACGGGCATGCTTTTCATGTACTTGGATTGCCTTTAGTAAATCTGCTTCAGCAAGACCTTTTACTTCGTCTGCTAACGCTTGATCTACTTCGTATAAAGGAATATCGGTTTTTTCTTTACCGACTGCCTTCACAATCTCTTCTTGGAATTCGATTAAGCGTTTGATTTCTTGATGCCCAAACATGATCGCTTCAAGCATCGTTTCTTCTGGCACTTCATCCGCTCCAGCTTCAACCATGTTGATGGCATCTTTTGTACCTGCTACAACAAGGTTGATGTCGCTTTGTTCAAGCTGCTCAACGTTTGGATTGATGATTAGTTTTCCATCAACTCGTCCTACTGTAACGCCGGCGATTGGTCCCTCAAATGGAATGTCAGACACACATAATGCTAATGATGAGCCAAACATTGCAGCCATTTCAGATGAACAATCTTGATCCACACTCATGACGATACTAATAACTTGTACTTCGTTTCTAAATCCATCTGCAAATAATGGACGGATTGGTCTGTCAATTAAGCGGCTCGCAAGGATCGCCTTCTCACTAGGACGACCTTCTCTTTTAATGAAACCACCAGGAATTTTACCTACTGCGTATAATCTTTCTTCGTAGTTCACAGTGAGCGGGAAGAAATCAAGTGGTTTTGGTTCTTTAGAAGCTGTTGCTGAGCTAAGCACAGCTGTATCTCCGTAGCGTACGAGAACCGCTCCGTTTGCTTGCTTTGCAAGCTGGCCAGTTTCAACCGTTAGTTGACGTCCAGCCCAGTCTATGGTGAAGACATGTTTCTCTTGTCCCATTCTGAGAAAAACTCCTCTCTTATCTTGAAATTTTAGTTAATTCTTATTATGAACAAAATGATTTTCACATATCAATGTGAAAGGTGTATGTAGAAGGGTTTTTGCCATTCTTTCAACATTTTAACCATAAAATATTAGTGATTATACGATAAAAAAGCGGGAATCCTCCCGCTTTTTACGATTATCGACGTAAGCCTAGTTTGTTAATTAACTCACGGTAACGAGTTACGTCTTTATTACGTAGATACGTAAGAAGATTACGACGTCTACCTACCATTTTCAAAAGACCGCGACGTGAGTGGTGATCTTTCTTATGAGTACGTAAATGCTCGTTCAAGTTGTTAATTGATTCTGTTAGGACAGCGATCTGAACTTCTGGAGATCCAGTATCAGATTCGTGTGTTTTGAACTCACTAATTAATTGAGTTTTACGCTCTTGAGTAATAGCCATCCTGTTTCACCTCCAAATCATGTTAGCCCCATCTACCTCGCAACCGTCGGTGAAGTCGGCCTGCCAAGTAAGTGGTTTTAAAGCTACAGGAATAATCATACTAAAAATATGCTGAATTTGCAAATGGTAGTGCTGTTTTTCTATGAATTTTTCGGTTGTTTTTGTTCGTTTTGAAAAAATTGAATCACTTCTTCTTTGTCTTGACGAATTTGAGCGGTTAATTCTTCAATCCCGTTAAATTTTTGTTCGCTACGGATACGCTTGTACCACTGCAATTTAACCGGTTCACCATAAATCTCTTCGTTAAAGTCGAACAAATTCACTTCAATCGCAGGTTGATCGGGTCGCTTTTCATAAAAAGTGGGTTTGTAGCCAACGTTACAAACGCCATCATACATTTTGCCTTTCACTTCTGCTCTCACTGCATACACACCTGTAGGAGGTATAATGTATTCTGCCGATAAACCGATATTGGCTGTTGGGAAACCAATTGTCCGGCCGCGTTTATCACCATGTATGACGATACCACGAAGCTGATACGGTTTTCCTAATAGCTCACTGACATATTCAACGTCTCCGTTTTTTAAAGCAGAACGAATGAGCGTTGAGCTCACTTTCCGGTCTTGATTAGATAGTTTAGGTACAATCGTTGCCGCTAATCGTCCCTTCCCATATTCATCGAACGATTCCATGGTGCCTGCACCAAACCGTCCAAATGTAAAATCAAAACCGGCTACCGCATGCCTCACATTCAGTTCGTTCAAATATTGATCCACAAACGCCTGAGGGGATAGTGCTGCAAAGCTTTCAGAAAACTGAACAATGTAGAGATAATCAGCTCCGAGCTTTTCAATGAAGTCGATTTTATCCTCAAGCGGGGTAATTAAGTCTTTCGGTTCACGTGCTTTTTGCAACACATGTGATGGATGCGGATGAAAGGTCATGACAGCGAGCGCCATTCCTTCTTTTTCCGCAATGTCTTTCGCCGCACCAATTACTTTTTGATGTCCGAGGTGAACGCCGTCAAAATACCCTAAAGCCATCACAGATGGGACTTGATCTTTTTGATTCAGTGTATGTGGGTGTGAAATATGTATAGTCTTCACGAGATGGTCACCTTTTCTTTAAGATTGCTTGTCCTGGAATAAGATCTTTGCCGGCTTCATGAGCCCCAATTTGGTCGGATGTTTCATATAAATCGCGATACAACGGCCTGAGGACGTAAAGACAGCAACGCGATCCTCCTCTGCTAAATGTGCAAATTCATTCGGCATTGGCAGGACTGCACCGTTTTCCACTTTACTTGCTAATGTATCACTTATCTCCCATTTCGGCAAATGATTGAGCGCGCGTTCAATTGGAACAAGAATGTCTTCTTCCTTTCCTTCTTCTCTTATGAAGCGCAGCTCATCAAGCGTGATACATTCCGCAAGTATAAAGTCACCTGATCCAGTTCGAATAAGATGGGACATGTGGGCTGGATAACCTAACTTTTTTCCGATATCTACTGCTAGCGTTCTCACATATGTCCCTTTTGAACAATGAACAGTGAATCTAAATGTCACATTGCCTTCTTCAAATGTCACAGGGGTTGTTCTCTCAATCCGGTGGATGGTGACTTGACGGGAGGGACGCTCAATTTCAATTCCTTCTCTTGCATATTCATAGAGCTTTTTCCCCCCTATCTTCACAGCGGAAAACATTGGCGGGGTTTGTTCTATCGTTCCTTCGAATTGTTTCAGGGCAGCATCAATTTCTTCCTCTGTCATTGGGTGTTGTACCTTTTTCTCCTCAACGATCTCACCCGTTTGGTCTTCTGTCGTTGTAGACATCCCGATCGTGATTTCCGCATCATATGTTTTTGATTTTTCAGTTAAGTATTCAACTATTTTTGTCGCTCTGCCAATGCAAATGGGGAGAACCCCTGTGACTTCGGGGTCTAACGTACCTGTATGTCCCACTTTTTTCGTGTGTAAGATCTTTCTCACTTTGAATACACAATCGTGAGAGGTCATGCCTTTTTCTTTATGTAATAAAAGAATACCGTTCTGCATTTTTGGTTCTCTCCTTTCGGAAACGATGAAAAAGGACAGACGATCGATCGTCTATCCTTATTTCAACGTCTTATTCGTGATCTTTTGTGTTTAGTTCAGCAATTAGGCTTTCAATTCGATTTCCGTAATCAACGGATTCATCAAATTCAAAGTGAAGTTCTGGTGTTTTGCGAAGTCTCATTCGACTGCCAATTTCAGAGCGGATGTACCCTTTCGCTTTCGCTAAGCCTTTTAAGGTTTCCTCTCTCTTCTTTTCGTCACCAAGGACGGAAATGTAGACTTTGGCAATTTGCAAATCACCGGATACTTCGACATCAGTGACAGTTAAAAAGCCGATTCTCGGATCTTTCAGCTTTCTGCCAAGGATATCTCCTAATTCCTTTTTCATTTGCTCACCCACACGGGTTGCTCTCATACTCATGATCTTTTCACCTCTAATTAAAACCACTCAGTTTTCGTGATCGTTCGTTCAATTTCAGGAAAAGAATCAATGAAGCTTAGCACTCGTTGAAGTTCTTTTTCCACTTGAACCCGAGAGGAGGAAATCACGGCGATTCCAATTGATGTACGCTGCCATGTATCCTGATAATCCATTTCAGCTATGGTTATATTGAATTTATGTCGCGTTCTTGTCATGATACGCTGTAGAACCGCTCGCTTTTCCTTCAGTGAGGACGCATCATAGATCATGCACTCACATTCGGTATAACCGATCATTTTCTTTCAATTTCTTGCATAACGAATGATTCCATGACATCACCTTCACGGATATCATTGTATTTCTTAATGGTAATCCCACACTCATATCCTTGTGCAACTTCTTTCACGTCGTCTTTGAATCGTTTTAATACGTCTACTTCGCCTTCAAAAATGACAACGCCGTCACGGATTAAACGGATGCCACTATCTCTTGTAATGGTTCCTTCTGTGACATAGCCACCCGCAATTGTTCCAATTTTAGATACTTTGAATGTTTGACGAACTTCCACTTGACCAATGACTTTTTCTTCATATTCAGGGTCAAGCATCCCTTTCATCGCAGCTTCAATCTCCTCGATGACCTTGTAGATAATGCGGTGTAATCGGATATCTACATTTTCTGTTTCAGCTGTGCTCTTAGCGTTCCCATCAGGACGTACGTTAAACCCGATAACGATCGCGTTAGAAGCACTGGCTAAGATGATATCAGATTCTGTAATAGCTCCAACACCCGTATGGATGATTTTCACTTTTACGCCTTCTACCTCAATTTTTTGAAGTGATGCCGTTAGGGCTTCAGCAGTACCTTGTGCGTCTGCTTTCACGATGAGGTTGATATCTTTGACATCGCCTTGTTTGATTTGCTCAAACAAGTCATCTAAAGATAATTTCGCTTTGTCTGAACGCTGTTCATCAATTTGTTTTGAAGCACGAGCTTCACCCACTTGACGAGCTGTTTTTTCGTCTTTGAATACGAGGAACTGATCTCCTGCATTCGGTACATCGTTTAAACCTGTAATCTCAACAGGTGTCGATGGGCCTGCTGTTTTCACACGACGACCAATGTCATTGATCATGGCACGCACACGGCCGAATGTATTTCCGACTACAATTGGATCACCAACGTGAAGTGTACCTGTTTGAACAAGAAGGGTTGCGACAGATCCTCTACCTTTATCGAGTTCAGCTTCGATAACGGTTCCTTTTGCCGCACGGTTCGGATTGGCTTTAAGCTCTCCTACTTCGCTGACAAGAAGGATCATTTCGATCAATTCATCAATGCCTTCCCCAGTTTTCGCAGATAGTGGAACAAAAATCGTATCCCCGCCCCAAGCTTCTGGCACAAGACCATGCTCTGTCAATTCCTGCATCACACGGTCAGGGTTCGCTGTTGGTTTGTCAATTTTATTGACAGCGACGATGATTGGCACTTCAGCCGCTTTCGCATGGTTAAGAGCTTCAACTGTTTGTGGCATCACACCGTCATCTGCTGCAACAACTAAAATTGTTGTATCAGTCACTTCAGCACCACGTGCCCGCATTGTAGTGAACGCTGCGTGTCCAGGTGTATCAAGGAAAGTGATTTTCTTGCCGTTGTCTTCGATTTGGTATGCCCCAATGTGCTGCGTAATTCCACCAGCTTCGCCTTCAACGACTTTTGTTTTACGAATACTATCTAAAAGTGTCGTTTTTCCGTGGTCAACGTGTCCCATGATGGTGACAACTGGAGGACGTACTTGCATATCTTCCTCTTTATCTTCCACTTCATACTTTTCTAGTTCCGTTTCTTCGAAAATGATGACTTCTTCTACCGGTACCCCGTATTCAGAAGCGATTAATTCAACGGTATCTTTATCGAGCTCTTGGTTAATGGTTGCCATCACACCAAGCATCATCAGTTTTTTGATGATTTCAGCTGATTCTTTTCCTAGTTCATCGGCAAGCTGACCAACTGACATTGAATTTGTAAATTCAATTTTTTCAGGAAGTTCTTTTTTCGGCTTCATTGGTCTCGCTTGTTGGTTCTGCGGTTTGTTCCCCCCGCGTTTGTTTTTATTTTTGTTTTGGTTGTTGTTTTTTTTGTTTTTATTAAATTGATTATTCTGCACGTCATTCTTCTTTCTATCATTAATTTTGTTTGATGATTGTTTTTTTTGTTCTGCGGGTTTCTCGTTCGCTGTCTCTTTTGCTTTCGCTTTTTTATATATGGCGTCTAGCTTTTTCACCGTGTCGTCTTCAAGTGTCGCCATATGATTTTTCACTTCCACGTTCATATCCTTAAGCGCTGCTATAATATCTTTACTTGAAACATCTATGGCTTTTGCGTATTCGTATACTCTCACTTTAGCCATTCGTTCACCCCCAAATAAATTAATCGAGCAAGCTTATGAGCTTCTTTGCGAAGCCTTGGTCAGTGACAGCGACAACTACGCGAGCGTCCTTTCCAATAGAACGTCCGAGTACGGAACGGTCTTCAATTTTTCTAACCGGAACATGATAAAATTTGCATTTGTCAGATACCTTTTTCTCTGTGTTACTTGAGGCATCTGCTGCAAGAAGAACCAGTTTTGCACGCGCATGTCTAATTTCTTTAATCACGAGATCTTCCCCTGACACGACTTTACGAGCTCGATTTGCTAGACCAAGCAAAGGATACCATTTAGATTCTGTCATTAGGTTTTTTCACCTTTTCAGCTAGTTCTAGTAATTTCTCAAAAATTTGTTCGTCGATCTGTGTTTGAAATTGCTGCTGTAAACTGCGTTTGTCCTTCGCCGCAAGAATGGTTTCTCTATCGAGAGAAAGATAGGCACCGCGCCCGTTCATTTTTCCGGTTTCGTCGACAGACACTTCACCTTCTTTAGAACGAACAACGCGAATCAATTCTTTCTTCGGTTTCATTTCTCCCGTCACGACGCATTTTCTAAGCGGGATTTTTTTTCGGCTTTTCACCTTTTATATCACCTCTTATTCGTCAGATTCCTCAGCAACTGGTTCTGCCTCTAAGAAAAGAGATTCAGAGTCTTCAGTTCTTGGGAAAATGCCGAGCTCCCTCGCATCTGTTTCGCTTTTAATGTCAATCTTCCAGCTTGTCAGCTTCGCTGCGAGGCGCGCATTTTGACCTCTTTTACCAATCGCTAATGATAGCTGATAATCAGGGACAATCACTGTTGTCGCCTTATCATCTTCATTGACAATGACATCAAGTACTTTTGATGGACTCAGGGCATTGGCAACAAACTCAACCGGGTCATTAGACCAGTGAACAATGTCAATCTTTTCGCCTTTTAATTCATTGACAATCGCTTGTACACGTTGACCTTTTGGTCCAACACAAGAGCCAACTGGATCGACATCAGGATCGTCTGTACGTACAGAAATTTTAGATCGATCTCCAGCTTCTCTGGCGACCGATTTAAGCTCTACAGTACCATCATAAATTTCTGGCACTTCAATTTCAAATAAACGCTTTAAAAGACCTGGATGTGTTCTCGACACATAAATCTGTGGTCCTTTCGTCGTTTTCTCTACTTTTGTAATATACACCTTAATCCGATCATGTGGTTTGTACTCTTCGTTCGGCATTTGTTCGTTGACAGGTAGCAAGGCTTCAATTTTACCGAGTGACACGTAAATAAATTTACTGTCGATTCGCTGAACGATCCCCGTCATGATGTCTTCCTCGCGATCGATGAACTCAGTGTAAATCACACCTCGCTCTGCTTCTCTCACTCGCTGCGTAACAACTTGTTTCGCTGTCTGTGCAGCAATGCGTCCGAAATCTTTTGGTGTGACCTCAATCTCAACAACGTCACCTACCATGTAGTTCGGATTGATGCTGACTGCATCATCTACAGAGATTTCGAGGCGAGAATCATACACTTCATCCACAACGTCTTTTCTCGCAAAGACACGAATGGTTCCTGTTTCACGGTTCAAATCAACACGCACGTTTTGTGCTTGATTAAAATTACGTTTGTATGCAGAAATGAGTGCAGCTTCTATCGCTTCAATAATAATTTCTTTACCAATACCCTTCTCTTTCTCTAGAACCGTCAGGGCATCTAACAACTCACTACTCATTTTTATGGTTCCCCCTTATATCAATGAAAAGGTTAATTGAACGAAACTGCTAATCTTGCGTTCGCTATTTTTTCGTATGGAATTTGGATCTCTTTCTTTCTTGTCTTGATCTTCACTGTCACTGTTGCTATCTCACCATCAAAGCTTGTAAGCTCACCTTCAAATGCTTTTTCGCCATCAATTGGTTCGTATGTTTTCATGAAAACATTTTTTCCAAGTGCTTTTTCAAAATCAGCTTTTTTCTTTAATGGGCGCTCCGCTCCAGGAGAGGATACTTCAAGAAAGTAGTTTTGGCTAATCGGATCTGCCTCATCAAGCTTTTCACTTAAGGCTTCGCTCACTTTGGCACACTCTTCGATATCGACACCTGTGTCAGAGTCAATAAATACGCGAAGGAACCAGTTTTGACCCTCTTTGACAAATTCAATATCAACGAGCTCTAGCTGAAAGCCATCTAAAATTGGCTGTACCATGTCGCTTACGATATCCACTACTTTTTTGCTCATTCTCTTCCTCCTTGTGCTTTCGATAAACGCTCTTATCAATCATTCTGCATAAAAACCCCGCTTTATGTGAGCAGGGGAGCAGAAAACGGATGAATAATGTCGAGACAAAAATTGCCTGTTCAATACAAAAGAGCGGGTTTCCCCACTCTTGTCTCGGTAATCGTTAGCATTTCCATAAAAACTATACCATATCCATTTTTTTTATGCAAATGAAGTTGCTTTGAAAACACAGGATAAATCAAGGTCTTTCTCATATCAAATGATCAGTTATGACCTACGATTGAATGGGGGACATACAGCTCTTCAAGAAACGAGATCTCTACTTCTGATAATTGCACAGATAGCGCGCCATGTGCTTCTTCGAGATGGTTAATTCTTGTCGCCCCGATAATAGGAGCAGCTACTTGTTTCTTGTGAAGTAGCCAAGCCAAGGCAATTTGAATTCTCGAAACACCACGCTCTTTCGCAAGCTCTGCCACACGCTTGACAATCCCTTCATCTGAAACTTGTGTTGCATCATATTTCATTTTTTGTATGTGATCTGTTTTTGAACGCTCGGTTATCTCTTGTCCATCACGTATTAACCTGCCTGATGCAAGCGGACTGTATGGCGTGATACCAATCTTTTCGCTCTCACAAAACGGAAGCATCTCTCTTTCTTCTTCACGATACATTAAATTATAATGATTTTGCATCGACACAAAGCGTGTCCAACCATTTTTCTCAGCTGTATATAACGCTTTTTGAAATTGCCATGTGTACATAGCAGATGCTCCGATGTATCTTACCTTACCAGCCTTTACGATATCGTGAAGTGCTTCCATTGTTTCTTCAATTGGGGTGTGCACATCCCATCGGTGTACAATATATAAATCGACATAATCCATTTGTAATCTTTTTAAGCTTTTATCTATTTCACTCATGATGGCTTTTCTAGACAATCCCGATCCATTTGGCCCTTCATGCATCTTGCCATGTACCTTCGTCGCAACGACTACTTCATCACGGCTTGCATAGTCTTTTATCGCTCGCCCTAAAAATTCCTCACTTGTTCCAAGCGAGTAGACATTGGCTGTGTCAAAAAAGTTGATGCCTAGATCTAGCGCTTTTTTTATGATGACCCGGCTGTTCTCTTCATTTAAAACCCATGGATGAATCCATTTATCAGCTTCGCCAAAACTCATACACCCAAGACACAATCTTGAAACATCCAGTCCTGTATGACCTAACTTGACATAATCCATCTCGATCCCTCGCTTTTTCATTTATCTAATCTATATTCATCATGACAGGAAAGCCCCCGCATTGACATACACATTGATATCATGTACTTGCCTAATCGGATCAAACCCTTTCTTAGTCAGATGAATTTGAGTAAAATAAACGTGAGCTACGGTTTGAAAGGAATGATCTTATGAAGAATGACGATGCACATCTGAAAGACATCATTGAACAATTTACAAGTGAAGATGGCGTTCATCCAACCCTCGTTCCTTCCCTTTTTTTTATACGTGAATCTACGACAAGTGAACGCATAGCACGCGTGAATGAAGCTTCTTTTTGTATGATTTTACAAGGGGAGAAAAAAGTTTGGCTTGGAGATGAAGCTTTTCAATATGGCCCAAACCAATATATCGTTGCATCTATTGACTTACCGGTGATCGGACAGGTCATCCAAGCATCATCTTCTGCGCCCTATTTGGCATTGAAGATTGAATTCTCTTCCGCAGAGTTGATCGAGGTATACCAAGAGATGAAAGAGAAAATCAGCGATCAAACAGGTGTGAAACGTGCTATGTTTACAAGTGAATCACAACCTTTGCTGAAAGAGGCTGTCAGCAGGTACGTCGGCTTATTACAAACCCCTACGCATATTCCAGTGCTAGCGCCTTTATATAAAAAGGAAATTCTCTATTGGATATTAAATGGAGAAAATGGAATGGCACTCACGCAAATGATGATTGAAGGAAGTCATGCATCTCGCATTTCTCATATCATCGACCATATCACAGCTCATTATCATAAGCGTCTTCGCGTTCAGGATTTAGCACAAATGGCGAATATGAGTGTTCCTACCATGCATCGGCATTTTCGAGCATTTACCGGGATGAGCCCGATACAATTCCAAAAGCAATTAAAACTAAACGAGGGCAAACGTCTCCTTATGACTGAAACATCAGACGTTGCCAGCGTTGCCTATCAGATTGGATATGAAAGCCCTTCGCAATTCAGCCGTGAATATCGCCGGATGTTTGGTTTATCGCCAAAAGCGGATATGGACCAGTTTTTAAAGAATAGCAGTTATTGAATTTAACTGCCGATTATTAGTTTACATAATAATTTTATTGTTTACACAAAGAAAAAGCGCCCATATTGGACGCTTTTTCTTGTTTTTAAAATAAAGATAGCTGGTTTTGATCTGGAAGTGCTTCTAGACAGCCTTGTCGATCTAAATATTCAAGGATCGTCTTAGAGACTTTTCCACGTTTTTGTAAATCTTCTTTTGAGAGGAACTCGCCATCTTGCCTTGCCCGGACAATGTTTAACGCAACGTTCGTTCCAAGCCCTGGAATAGAGTTAAATGGCGGGATTAAGCCATCCCCATCAATGATAAATTCGGTTGCACTTGAGCGATATAAATCGACTTTTTTGAAATGATAGCCTCTTTCACACATTTCAAGCGCAAGCTCAAGGACCGTTAATAGGTTTTTCTCTTTTGGTGATGCATCTAGCCCTTTCGCATTGATATCGTCCATGACAGCACGAATCGCATTTGACCCTTTTGTCATGGTTTCAATATCAAAATCATCCGCACGTACCGTAAAGTATGCAGCGTAGTATAGAAGTGCATGGTGCACCTTAAAGTAAGCAATTCGAACAGCCATTAAAACGTAAGCTGCTGCGTGAGCTTTAGGGAACATGTATTTGATTTTTTTACATGAATTAATGTACCAATTCGGGACGTTATTATTCTTCATTTCCTCTTCCCATTCTGGAGGTAGCCCTTTCCCTTTACGTACAGATTCCATGATTTTAAAAGCAAGGGACGGTTCTAATCCTTGATAGATGAGGTAGACCATAATATCGTCACGACAGCCAATTACTTCACTCAATTCACATGTCTTATTATGAATGAGTTCTTGTGCATTTCCTAACCAAACATCTGTCCCGTGTGATAGACCAGAAATCTGAACCAATTCAGAGAACGTGTTTGGTTTCGTATCTTCAAGCATTTGACGCACAAATCTTGTCCCAAACTCTGGGATGCCAAGTGTCCCTGTTTTACATCCAATTTGCTCTTCTGTCACACCAAGAGGCTCTGTCCCTTGGAAAATTTTCATCACTTCTGGATCATCCGTTGGGATCGTTTTCGGGTCAATTCCGCTCAAATCTTGGAGCATACGAATCACCGTTGGATCATCGTGCCCAAGAATATCCAGTTTAAGCAAATTATCATGGATCGAGTGGAAGTCAAAATGTGTCGTTTTCCATTCAGACCCAGTCGCATCAGCCGGAAACTGAATCGGTGAAAAATCGTAAATATCCATATATTCCGGCACAACGATAATACCGCCTGGATGCTGACCTGTTGTCCGTTTAACCCCTGTACACCCTTGTACAAGTCGGTCTATTTCAGCACCTCGCATATGGAGGTTATGATCTCCAGCGTAGCCTTTCACGTAGCCGTATGCTGTCTTTTCTGCAACGGTACCAATTGTCCCCGCACGGTACACATACTCTTCACCAAACAATTCTTTCGTATAGTTATGTGCATGCGGCTGATATTCGCCTGAGAAGTTCAGATCGATATCAGGAACTTTATCACCTTTGAAGCCTAAAAAGGTTTCAAACGGGATGTCGTGACCATCCTTTTTATAAGGCGTTCCGCATTCTGGACAGTTTTTGTCTGGAAGGTCAAAACCAGAGCCAACCGAACCATCGTTAAAGAACTCAGAATGTTTACAGCTTGGACAAACGTAATGCGGTGCAAGTGGATTGACCTCTGTAATTTCTGTTAATGTCGCAACAAGAGATGAACCGACAGATCCCCTTGAGCCTACAAGATAGCCATCATCGAGTGATTTCTTTACAAGCTTATGAGAAATTAAATAAATAACGGCAAAACCATGCCCAATGATACTTTTTAATTCTTTCTCAATACGGTCTTCTACGATCTTCGGCAATTCGTCTCCGTAGATGCTTCGGGCCATTTGGTAGCTCATTTCCCGAATTTCTTCATCTGCACCTTCAATTTTTGGCGTGTAAAGATCGTCTTTGATCGGTTTAATACTTTCGACCATATCAGACACTTTTTTTGTATTCGTCACGACGATCTCTTTTGCCTTTTCGTCACCTAAAAAGGAGAAGGCTTCTAGCATTTCATCCGTCGTTCTGAAATGAACTTTTGGCAGTTCATGACGGTTAAGCGGGTTGGCCCCACCCTGTGAAGAAATCAGGATTTTACGATAAATTTTGTCCTCAGGATGCAAATAGTGCACATTCCCTGTGGCGACGACTAATTTATTCAGCTTTTCACCAAGCTTCACGATATTTGTGATGATTTCTTTTAATGCACGTTCATCTCGAACTAGCTCCAGCTGTAGCAAATGCTGATACACTTCTGGCGGATGTACCTCTAAATAGTCATAAAATGCCGCAATGTCTTCAACCTCATCTGGAGATTTTTGCATCATCCCTTCAAAAACTTCACCTTTATCACAAGCAGAACCAACGATCAGCCCTTCTCTATATTTCTCAAGCTGTGAGCGCGGAATGCGCGGCACACGATAGAAATAATGAATATGAGAAAGTGACACAAGCTTAAATAGATTCTTTAAGCCTGTTTCGTTTTGTGCAATCAGTGTCGCATGGTAAGGACGTGAACGCTGAAAAGCATTAGATTGTCCCATGTTTTCATTCAATTGATCATGGTAGGCAATCTCTTTTCCACCCGCATCTTTGAGCATCTTAAGCATGAGATAACCTGTGGCTTCTGCATCATAAATCGCGCGGTGATGCTGCGTAAGTTCAATATCGAACTTTTTACACAATGTGTTGAGTCGGTGATTTTTAAATTCAGGGTACAAAAATCGGCCAAGCTCGAGCGTATCAATAACAGGGTTTGATGCTTTATCTGTTTTAAGGAGACGTTTATAGGCGGCATTTAAAAAGCCCATATCAAAGCTCGCATTATGCGCGACAAGGATGTCATCTCCAATCCACTCTTTAAAATCTCGTACGACATCTACCACATCCGGCGCATCTCTCACCATATCATCCGTTATACCCGTTAATTCAATGGTTGTGGCTGATAATGGGTGATGAGGGTTCGCGAATGCTTCAAAGCGATCGATAATTTCGCCGCCTTTTATTTTTACTCCGGCAAGCTCAATGATCGTGTCATAAACAGCGGACAGCCCAGTTGTTTCTACGTCAAAGACAACATATGTCGCATCCTCTAACAAGCGATGCTCTGGGTTATACGCAATAGGTACGCCATCGTCAACCAGGTTCACTTCCACGCCATACAACATTTTGATGTCATGCTTTTTACTTGCGGCATATGCATCTGGAAACGATTGAACGACCGCATGATCTGTCAAGGCAATGGCTTCATGTCCCCACTTTTTGGCTTGCTCGACTAGCCTTCCAATGCCGGTAACAGCATCCATTTGACTCATCGGTGAGTGCAAATGGAGTTCAATACGCTTTTCACCTTCTGGCGCTGTATCTTCTTTTAGCTGAGGTTTCATTTCATTCACGTCATTTGCAATCATGACAAGATCTCTGACAAATGTGTCATTCTGAATACTTCCTCTAGCTTTGACCCACATGCCTTTTTTCAACGTTTTCATGAGCTGGGCATCTTCTTTTTCTCTCGCAAACATTTTAATTAAAATACTGTTTGTATAATCCGTTATCTTAAAAATACAAAGTGTTCTGCCGCTTTTCAGCTCTCTTGTTTCGGCATCAAACACATATCCTTGGACAGTAATTCTTCTTTCCTCGTCCATGATGCTATCAAGCGTACGGATTTCTTCATTATCTTTGATTTGATAACCAATCATCAGAGGACCAGATGGAGCTTCGTCCTGCGCTTCACTTTCCTTTTTCTCCATTTCAGTGAGGGCTTGCATCGCTCTTTCTTGGTCTTCTGCCAGCTTTTGTTCTCTAAATTTCTGAATCTCTTGATCTGATACAAAAATTTCGGTATCAAATTGCAGCTCCGGGAAGCCCACTTGTTTAAATGCAGCCTGAAGCATTGGACTGTATTTCTTTTTAATCGCAAGGGCTTCTGTTTCACTTTTTGTCTTGATCACGAGTTTATGCCCAGTCAGGACTGGCTTTTGCTGCTGAAGTAGGCTGATGATTGGAGGAGAAATTCCTTGAAGCTCTTCCACACAATGTGACCAATATGATTGCACGAGCTCCTCTGTGATATGCGGATCGTTGACTTCAATGGTACAAGTCACCTGTGCAATATGAGAAAATGCATTGGTCAGCCGACGAACAAACATGGCATATACCTCGTAAGGGAGTAGCGCCTTAAATTTAAAAAGGAAATGCCACGTTTTTGTCGCTTTATGCACCGTCAATTTGACGATTTCACCTTCTTCAAAGTAACGACTGAGGTCATCATCTGTCATTTGAATCTGATTCAGTAATATGTGAAATTGCCGACGAGTGATCGGTAGTTGTTCATCCAAGACAGAACCCTCCTTTTGTAAATCAGAAAGGTACCTCTTTTCAATAGGAGGTACCCTCATTTTTTTGTTCAAGTATACATGCTTACGCTTGACGTAGGAAGGAAATTAGCTCATCAACGGACACTTCATGTGACTCACCTGATTTTCTAAATTTCACTTCGACAATGCCTTCGTCTGAACGTTTTCCACAGCTAATGCGAATTGGCAGTCCAATTAAATCACTATCTGCAAATTTTACACCTGCACGCTCAGAACGATCATCGAATAGCACATCATAGCCTTCGTCTGCTAAACGCTCATATAAAGTCTCTGCTAGTTCTTTTTGTGCGTCATTTTTCATATTGAGTGCAAGGAGATGAAGATCATACGGCGCAACCGTTTCTGGCCAAATGATGCCATTCTCATCATAATGCTGTTCAACGATAGCAGAAAGGGTTCTAGAAATCCCGATTCCATAGCAGCCCATGATCATCGGCTGCGCACGTCCGTTCTCATCAAGGTATGTCGCATCCATTGATTCTGAATAACGTGTGCCCAGTTTAAAAACTTGTCCTACTTCAATTCCTTTTGCAAACTGAAGAGTACCTTGACCATCTGGTGATGCATCTCCTTCTTGAACGAAACGAAGATCTGTATATTCTTTCACAGATACATCACGAGCAGGATTCACATTGACATAATGGTAATCTGATTCGTTCGCACCTGCGACTGCATTGGTCATTCCTTTCACAGCCAAATCAGCATAAATCTCCACATCTGCGTCTAGCTGCATTGGGCCAACAAACCCAGGCTCTGTGCCAATGACTTCAAGTACTTCTTCACGTGACGCGAGCTCTACTAGCTCCGCTCCCACTAGATTCTTCACTTTGACATCATTGATTTCATGATCGCCTCTCGTCAGAACAAGAACATACGCATCGTCTGCTTTAAATAAAACGGATTTAATGCATTCTGATGGGGCTACCTCTAGAAATGCTGAAACATCTTGAATGGTCTTCACATCTGGCGTGTGGACTTTCTCAAGCTCTTTGAAATCAGCAGGATTTGCCTCTTCCCCTTGATACACCGCCTCAGCCATTTCAATGTTTGCTGCATAGTTCGACGTATCAGAATAAGCAATTGTATCTTCGCCTACTTCAGACAGTGCCATAAATTCATGTGTATCTTTTCCACCCATGGCACCTGAATCTGCAATAACGGGTCTAAAGTTAAGGCCCACTTTTGAGAAAACATTCGAGTAAGCCGTAAACATTTTGTTGTAAGTGTCATCAAGGCTTTCTGGTGATGCATGGAACGAATATGCGTCCTTCATAATGAATTCACGTCCACGCAACAAGCCAAATCTTGGTCTTTGTTCATCACGGAACTTCGATTGAATTTGATACAACGTCAAAGGAAGCTTCTTATACGATTTTAGTTCACTGCGTACAAGTGATGTAATGACTTCTTCGTGCGTTGGACCAAGAGAAAATTCGCGGCCATGACGGTCTTTCATACGCATAAGTTCAGGACCGTACGTGTACCATCTGCCTGATTCTTGCCACATTTCTGCTTGTTGCAGTACTGGCATTAACAACTCCGCCGCTCCTGCCTTTTCCATTTCCTTACGTACAATCGTTTGAATACGTTGGATGACTTTATGTGCAAGTGGCAAGTAATGATAGATTCCACTTGTATTTTGTCTAATAAATCCAGCTCTAACTAATAGCTGATGACTTTTTGCCTCTGCATCTGCAGGCACTTCTCGAAGAGTTGGAATGAAAGTCAGGGATTGTCTCATATGTTTACACCTCATTTAATGAATAGAACTTCTCACAAAAACTCTTGTTTCCCACTTGGAGAAACAAGAGATGTCGTTTTTATAAAAATAATCTCTGGATGTCATTCCACGTAACCACTAACATTAACAGCATGAGGAATGCGACACCGATAAAGACGACAAGCGCCTCTTTCTCACGATTAATAGGTTTGCCGCGAATGGCTTCGACGAACAAGAACAGTAAACGTCCTCCGTCTAATGCAGGAATCGGCAATAAGTTCACGATTCCTAAGTTGATGCTGAGGAAAGCAGCAAACTGCATGAGGGTCAGGACACCTTGCTTGGCCACTTCCCCTGTCATGTCATAAATACCAACAGGACCTGCAAGCATATCAATTGAAAATTGACCTGTCACAATTTTTTGCAAGTTCGTTAAAATGAGCCCTGCGGTGGAGACAACAGTTGTGCCTGAAGATGAAATCACTTTGAGGAATCCATTTTCTGTTGGTGGATATGATCCAAACCGGCCAATCGTTTTGTCTTCTGCCTTTACAGCTTCTGGTATCACTTCAACTGTATTTTGTTTACCGTCTCGGTCAATCAGAACATCCATTTTTTTATCAGGGTTCTTTTGAACCGTTTGGACCACATCTGTCCAAGAATTCATTTTCTCCCCATTAATGGAGATGATTTCATCACCTTGCATAAGCCCAGCTTGTGCCGCTCTGCCATCTTGCGTCAGCTTACCGAGTACTGGCTCATCCACAGTGACCCCTTGGATAAATCCTAAAGCAACCAAAATCACGTACGCCAAGATAAAGTTCATAATTGGACCGGCTGCAATGGCTTTAATACGCTGCCAGACAGTTTTTGAGTTAAATTGACGATTGTAAGGGGCAATTTGAATTTCTTCCCCATCTACAATATAGAAGCTCGTTTGGCTCACATTGTAGCCAGTCAGGATATCATCATTTCCAGCTTCATATCCTGAAATTCTCATGGCATGATCGAGATCAATTTGCTCGACTTCAATGACAAGCGCATCAGGATATTTTTCTTTATCATTTAAAATGATCTTTTCCACTTCATTTTGGTCATTGAATAAGAGCCCGACTGTGTGACCTGGTTTAATTTCAATCACTTCGGGGTCCTCTCCTGCCATTTTAACAAATCCACCGATCGGGAGGAGTCGAATGGTATAAACGGTTTCTTTTCGTTTAAAAGAGAAGATCTTCGGCCCAAAACCAATGGCAAACTCGCGGCATAAAATACCTGCGCGTTGCGCCATGATTAAATGGCCAAGCTCGTGGAAAAAAACGAGCGTTCCAAAAATAATAATAAACGCAATGACTGTATTCACGAACATACCACCTTATGTGAGGATTGATTGAACAAAGTCTCGTGTATCTTTGTCCACTTCATGGATATCTTGCAAACTAGGCTTGGAAATCACATGATGTCTGTTTAGTGCCTTCTCAATCAATTCTTCAATTTGCAGGAACGTGACTTTGCCTGTCAGAAATGCATCCACTGCAATTTCATTTGCTGCATTGAGCACAGCAGGCATTGTCCCTCCTATTTTACCTGATTCATAAGCAAAATGTAAGCAGCGATACCTGTTAAAATCCGCTTTTTGGAAATTCAATTGTCCTAACTCCCAAAGATTCAATGATTTCGCTTCTTTTAAAGGCATTCTGTCTGGGTATGTGAGCGCGTATTGAATCGGGACCCTCATATCAGGTGTACCAAGCTGCGCCATGACACTTTTGTCATGGAATTCCACCATGGAATGAATGATGCTTTCTTTATGTAGAAGTACATCAATTCGATCATATGGTATATCAAATAACCAGTGTGCCTCAATCACTTCAAGCCCTTTATTCATCATGGTCGCTGAATCTATTGTGATTTTTGCTCCCATCGACCAGTTTGGATGATTCAATGCTTGTTCAACTGTTACGCCCTCAAGTTCAGCTCGTCCTTTGTCCCGGAAGCTGCCACCTGAAGCCGTCACAATTAAACGTTCAATATTTTTAGCTAGTTCACCTTGAAGGCATTGAAAAATAGCGGAATGTTCACTATCGACAGGCAGTAAAGGGACATCATATTGTTTGGCGTACTCTTTTACTATATGTCCAGCTGTCACAAGTGTTTCCTTATTTGCTAGTGCGATCGTCTTTTTTTGTTCAATCGCCTTTAAAGTAGGAACAAGTCCAACACTTCCTACAAGTGCATTCACAACAACGTCTACTGCTTCATACGTAGCAGCCTCGATGTTGGCTTCATCACCGATCGCCATTTTGACATCGTATGTAAATGAATGCCTTTTAAGCGTGAGGTACGTTTCTTCGTCTATACACCCGACGAATTCAGGCTGGAAGCATTCAATAATTGGAATCGCCTTTTCTACATTTCTGCCAAATGTCATGGCTTTCAGTTGAAATGTATCCGGGTGCTGTTTGATGACATCTAATGTTTGTTCTCCAATTGATCCTGTTGCGCCTAATAGCGAAATATTTTTCAAATTGCCACTCCTTCTCTCGTTCAGTTTGTTTCTATCGGATTAGCTAGCAAACGTAGCCAGCAGTAAGTATAAAAACGGTAGAACGAATAAAAAGCTGTCAAACCTGTCCAAAATTCCGCCGTGACCAGGAAGGATGCTCCCTGAATCCTTCACATGATAATGACGCTTTAAAGCAGATTCCACAAGGTCGCCAAGTTGCCCAAAAACACTGAGCAAAAGGGTAATAAACATAACAAGCAGATATGATGGCAAAAATCCTGTAATCGCCTGAAACACAAAAGACAACACGACCGCTGTGACGATTCCACCGATAAATCCTTCTACTGTTTTGTTTGGGCTAATCTCAGGCCAAAGCTTTCGTTTCCCCATTGATTTCCCAATAAAATAGGCGCCTGAGTCGGTAGACCAAATGATCACCGCCGCGAAGAAGATCGCACTCATGCCATATAAACCTCTGATTTGAATAAAATAATAAAAACTTACGCCAATATATAATGTGGCTAATACAACAAAGGCAACCTCATCGAATGTGAAAGAGTTTTTGCTCAGTACTGTATAAGTTAAAAGAATTAAGATTGCGAATAAAGCAATCTGTATTTTCGATGCGTCCACGTTGGTGAAAAAGCTATTCTCTCCGCCCATTAAAAGCCAAAGCAATATTAAGCTGACGACACCAGGAAAGCTGAAAATCGAAATCTGTTTCATTCTGAGCAGCTCAAAGAGAGCGACACTTCCCATTAAATAAATCAGCAGGGTAAATGGCATCTGTCCATAATAGACAGCGAGCAAAAACACCGCAGCTGCCAAAACACCCGTCAAAATTCTTTGTTTCATCTGCACCACCCTCTAAATTCCACCGAACCTCCGGCCGCGGCGCTGATACTCTCCAATCGCGTTTATCAAATGCACATCAGAAAAGTCAGGCCAAAGCACATCCGTAAAGACAAATTCGCTGTAGGCAATTTGCCAAAGCATAAAGTTGCTTAATCTAATTTCTCCACTCGTACGAATGAGCAAATCCGGATCTTGAAGAGATTCTGTCATTAAATAAGCTGAAAACATTTCTTCTGTGATGTCTTCTGCTTGTAGCTTACCTTCTTTGACTTTTTCAGAAATTTGTCTGCATGCTGAGACGATTTCTGTCCGCCCTCCATAATTGAGCGCAAAGTTCAAAATAAGCCCGTCATTGTTTGCCGTACTCTTTACTGCGTTCTCTACCGCTTGTTTCGTATGCGGCGGAAGACCGTTTGGATCACCTGTTAAGCGCACACGGACATTTTCCTCGATGAGTTCAGGCAGGTAGATGTTCAAAAATTCTTCAGGAAGCTTCATTAAAAAGTCTACTTCTAGTTTTGGACGTTTCCAATTTTCCGTAGAGAAAGCATACAAAGTCAGCACTTTGACATTGAGCTCATTTGCAAGCTTTGTCATGCGCTTGACGACTTTCATCCCTTCATGATGTCCTGCTACCCGTGGAAGCGCACGTTTTTTCGCCCATCTTCCGTTCCCATCCATGATAATGGCGATATGTTCAGGAATATCTCCATTTAATATATCTTCTTTTGTCAGACTTTCTAAGTTGGAAGCTGCTGTTTGCTGATTCTTCCAATTTTTGAGTATATTGAGCATGAGATTCCTCCATCACCCAAAAAGGTTGCGTTCCCGCTAATAATATAGTCATCAACAGTATTAACAAAAAAACCCCCTGTAAACATGAAGAGGGTCTTTTCACTAATATCTATTGTACAGATTTTTTTCTTAAACTTCCATGATTTCTTTTTCTTTATCTTTCGTCACGTCATCGATTTTAGATACATATTCATCTGTCAATTTTTGAACATCTTCTGTAGATGATCTTAATTCATCTTCAGTGATCTCACCATTTTTCTCAAGCTTTTTCAAATCATCGTTTGCATCACGACGAACGTTACGAACAGCTACCTTCGCATCTTCTGAGTATTTCTTCACAACTTTCACAAGCTCTTTACGTCTTTCTTCTGTTAGTGCAGGGATCGCAATACGGATCACATTCCCGTCACTAGTTGGTGTGATGCCAAGATCAGACTTTTGGATGGCTTTCTCGATATCACCGATCGCTGTTTTATCGTAAGGTGTGATAATCAGCATACGTGCTTCTGGAACTGAAATCGATGCGATTTGGTTAAGTGGTGTTTGTGCACCGTAATAGTCCACTGTGACCTTATCTAATAGAGAAGCGTTTGCTCTTCCAGCACGAACAGTTGCTAATTCACGTCCGTATGCTTGTACAGCTTTCTCCATTTTATCCTTCGTTTGGTTCAACACTTCTTTTGACACGTTATTTCCCCCTCACGATTGTTCCGATTGATTCGCCATTTACGGCACGTTTTATATTTCCTTCTTCCATAATGGAAAATACGATTAATGGAATATCATTATCCATACATAATGAGGACGCAGTAGAATCCATGACAGCAAGCCCTTCTTTTAATACATCAAGATAAGAAAGCTTTTCATATTTTACTGCCTCCGCATCTGTACGAGGATCAGCACTGTAGACACCATCTACATTGTTTTTCGCCATTAAAATCACATCAGCTTCAATTTCTGCTGCACGAAGCGCTGCTGTTGTATCTGTTGAGAAATAAGGGTTTCCAGTACCTGCAGCAAAAATGACGACACGTTTCTTCTCAAGATGACGGATCGCTTTTCTTCTTATGTATGGCTCTGCAACCTGTCTCATTTCAATAGAGGTTTGTACTCTAGACTGAATACCAAGTGTTTCTAGACTATCTTGTAAAGCCAGTGAATTCATTACTGTTGCAAGCATGCCCATATAGTCAGCTGTCGCTCGGTCCATTCCTAAGTCACTACCTGTTTTTCCGCGCCAAAGGTTTCCACCGCCTACAACGACTGCAACTTCAACATCAAGTTCTGCAATTTCTTTTACTTGCTTTGCGATTGATTGGATGACAGTCGGATTAATGCCATTTCCAGCATCACCTGCTAGTGCTTCACCACTTAGCTTCAGTACAATGCGTTTATATTTCGGTTTGCTCATGATAACCTCCAAGTGTAAACTATACCGTCTCTTATTATGCGTAAGAAACTGTCTTTTGTAAATCAATATCCTCTAAAAAATAGGGAACACAGTGGTTGTGCTCCCTACAAAAGCCCCAGAGAGCTTTTCAAACATTATTTTTTCACTTGGCTCATTACTTCTTCAGCAAAGTTTTCTTGACGTTTTTCGATGCCTTCGCCCACTTCATAACGAACGTACGTTTGAACTGTTGCGTTTTTCGCACCAACAACTTGTTTCACTTTTTCATCTGGGTTTTTAACAAATGCTTGGTCAAGTAAGCAAATTTCTTCGAAGAATTTGTTTAGACGACCTTCAACCATTTTCGCAACGATGTTTTCAGGCTTGCCTTCTTGAAGCGCTTGTTGTGTTAATACTTCACGCTCACGGTTTGCTTCTTCTTCTGACACTTGGTCACGAGAGATGTATTTAGGGTTAACAGCAGCAACGTGCATTGCAACGTCTTTTGCAAGCTCTTCATCAGTTGTTCCATCAAGAACAGCTAATACACCAATACGGCCACCCATGTGCAGGTAAGAACCGAATGCAGCGTTATCGTCTTTTGTGATAACAGCGAAACGACGTAGAGTGATTTTCTCTCCGATTTTTGCAATGGCATTTGTGATATATTCTTCAACTGTTGAACCGTTTTCCATTTTAGAAGCTTGAGCTTCTTCAAGTGTTGCAGGTTTTGCTGCAAGTAAATGATCTGCAAGTTCGTTTAGAAGTGATTGGAACCCTTCGTTTTTCGCAACGAAATCAGTTTCAGAGTTTACTTCTAAGATAACACCAGTGTTGCCATTTGTTTTCGTAAGAGTTAAACCTTCAGCAGCAATACGATCTGCTTTTTTCGCAGCTTTTGCGATACCTTTTTCTCTTAAAAGGTCGATTGCTTTTTCGATGTCACCATCAGTTTCAGTTAACGCTTTTTTACAGTCCATCATACCCGCACCAGTTTTTTGGCGCAATTCTTTTACTAATTGTGCAGTAATTGCCATTTTACATTTCCTCCTTCTATGTGAAAACACGGATTACTAGGTGAAAAAAAGGTGATAAAAGGCATATCCCTCTTATCACCTTTTTAAATAGGTTACGCAGTTGTTGTTTCAGTTTCTGTTGTTTCTTCTACAACAGCTTCTTCTTCGCCTTGTTTAGACTCAAGAATAGCATCTGCCATTTTAGCAGTTAGAAGTTTTACAGCACGGATTGCATCATCGTTTGCAGGGATCACAACATCAATTTCGTCTGGATCACAGTTCGTGTCAACGATACCGATGATTGGGATATTCAGTTTACGAGCTTCTGCAACTGCAATACGCTCTTTACGAGGGTCGATAATGAAAAGTGCATCTGGAAGACTCTTCATTTCTTTGATTCCGCCCAAGAATTTCTCAAGACGCTCTAATTCTTTATTCAGTTGAACGACTTCTTTCTTAGGAAGAACGTCGAACGTACCGTTTTCTTGCATTTTTTCGATATCTTTCAAACGCTTGATGCGCTTTTGGATTGTTTCAAAGTTTGTAAGTGTTCCACCAAGCCAGCGTTGGTTTACGTAGAACATACCAGAACGGATTGCTTCTTCTTTCACTGAATCTTGTGCTTGTTTCTTTGTTCCAACGAAAAGGATTTTTCCTCCGTCAGCAGCAAGGTTTTTCGTGAAGTTGTAAGCTTCTTCTACTTTTTTCACCGTTTTTTGAAGATCGATGATGTAGATACCGTTACGCTCTGTAAAGATGTAACGCTTCATTTTTGGGTTCCAACGGCGTGTTTGGTGACCGAAGTGAACACCAGCTTCTAGCAATTGCTTCATAGAAATAACTGACATTTTATTGCCTCCTAATATGATGGTTTTTTTTCCTCCGCTTAAGTCATGTTCACATAAAACTGCGCCACGGCAGCACCTTCATCTGAATCATTAAGCGTGTGTATTTAACACCAAGAAATAATATAACATATGATCGACTGACAATCAAGAATCCTTTACAGCTTTCCGCTAAATTTTAATAAAAGCTCGATTTCTGTCTTACCAGTCTTTAATTCTTTTGCGATTTCATCTAGCGTCAGCCCGCGATCATATAGGGCTTTCACTTGATCTTGGAATGTGTCTTCTTTTTCGTTTACAGAAGGCGTAGTGTCTTCTATGTCTTCACTTGAATCCGGGACATTAACCTTCTCTTCCTGCACCTCAACGTCGCTAAGGAGAGCCGACAAGTGCTCTGGGACTGGATCTTCACTAATGATCGATTGTTGGGATTCAGTTGATGATTGAGGTTGTTCTGCTAGCTGAAGATCCGTATTCAGATCTTCATTTAAAGAACGAGGGGAAGCGGCTGCTACCTTTGATAGTTTCTCATTCTCTTCTTTGACTTCCATCAAAAAAGCAGCCAGGGTATTTTCCGTTTCTTCTAGAAGCTCTCGCTGTTTTTGTTCTGTTGCTTTCAGCGAATTCATTCTCGTATATAGAATAATCACAAAATAAATAAGTGCAGCATGTAGCATAAAGCTAATTAGCCATAGCATATTTTTTCACTCACTAACTCTTTAGGATTGAATGGCTTTATCAAGCAAATGCCTTAGCTTGAACAATGCCTTTGAATGAATTTGCGAAATGCGCGAAGTGGATAAGTTAAGGACTTGACCAATTTCCGTTAATGTCAATTCCTCTTTATAAAATAAACTAATCACGAGTTTTTCTTTTTCCGAAAGCTCTGTAATTTTTTCCGAAAGTTGTTCAATTAACTCATCTTTCAGCATTTTCTCTTCAGGTGTCACCGTCTTCTCATCACGGATCATGACTTGAACGTTCTCACCGTCTTCTTGATCGTGCAGTTTCTCATCAATTGAGAGTAAGTTCGCAAAGAAGCCTTCATTCATTGTTGTGACAACATCCTGTTCACTCATGCCTAATTCTTCTGCAACCTCAGTTGGTGTCACATTTCGCAAATAGCGCTGTTCAAGCTTTTCAATAGCCGCTTCTACTTTTTTTGTTTTCTCTCTTGATGTACGAGGCAGCCAGTCCTCTTTACGAAGACCGTCAATGATAGCCCCGCGAATTCTGAAGGATGCATATGTATCAAACTTCAGATCTCTTCCAGGGTCAAATTTCTCAAGGGCATCATATAAACCGAGCATCCCTAGACTGATCAAGTCTTCTTTATGCACTGACTTCGGGAGACCGATGGAAATTCTTCCAACATGATATGTGACGAGCGGCATATAGCGACGCATAAGATCATCTCCAGCAGCTGGGTCTTTCCACTCTTTCCATCTAGCCCATAGCGCCTGATCTTCGTAATTTAAGGATTGCATCTTTCTCCCCCTATACTTCCTTTTTTATATCTTCGTAATTCCTTGCTTCACAGTGCGGATCTCTAAGTCTGTCGTAAGCGGATCGAATTCAATTGTACGGCCATTGTTTCCACCCGTATCCTCACTAATGATCGGAATTTGATAAAGAGACAGATGTTCTTTAACAGCTGATACATTTCTAGGCCCAATTCTCATCAAATCATTGGTTGATTTAAATTTAAACATTTCAGCACCACCGGCGAGCTTCGCTTTTAGTGCGTGTTTACGGGCTCCTTCTTTTAAAAGCAGATCAATTGTATGCTTGACCCCTGTGTCTGCATATTTTGCCAAGTTTTCTACCGTTCCTTTAGCAAGTGATGAATCAGGAAGCATGACATGGACAAGACCTGCTAGCTTTTTCTCTTGATCAAACAAGACAAGTCCAACGCAAGAACCAAGGCCCGTTGTCCGAATTCGATCTGGGCCTTTCACAAACTGAACGTCCGCTATACCAACTTTTACGACTGCCGGATTTTGCACGTTCATTATAGGTTCCCTAACGCTTCGAATAGTTTTTCATACGATTCAAAGTCCGGTAATAAAAACATATTGCCTTTCAGCTCTTGCTTATTTTGATCATCAAAAATGGATGTATCAATGACAATCGCCTGATCACCAAGTGGACTAAGCTGCATTAATCCTTCACTAATCACAGCACCAAACATATCAAGTGTCACATCAGGAACACTTGGATAAAGCTGCAATTTTGTGAGATCGGCAAGTGCTGATAAATAAGAGCCCGCTAAGATGTTTCCTAATTCATGCAGTGCGGATGTCCCTAGGACATGTTCATGGATGGTATCAATATCAAATGCCGGGTCTTGTACAAGCTCTCTAACAAATTGTTCTGCTTGCTCAAACGGCATAATGAAAAAGATAGAGCCAGATAAATCTCCTTCCATTCGCAGGAAGATACTTGCAACTGGTAGGTCTGCACCACCAAAGAAATCCATGATTTCTTCAAACGACAGCATCTTAACATATGGGACTGCCATATCTATTTTTCGATTTAAAAGGTTGGCCAGAGCAGACGCTGCATGGCCTGCTCCTATATTCCCAACCTCTCTTAATATATCTAACTGCTCATCTTTTATCTCATTGAAAATGTCCATTCCACATCCTCCTTAATGAACAGGTATACCTTGAATGTTTTTGTCGAGAACAGCCCCAGCATGAATGATGTTAAATAGACGCTGATCATGTTTAATAATCCCTGTAACCCATGATTGGCCTTCTTTTTCAGCTGAATCTGGAGAAGATTCTACCTCATCTTGATGTACTGTGATGACATCGTTTGCCTCATCAACAATCCAGCCAACCTCAATTTCGCCAACGGATACAATGATCATTCTCGTTTCATCTGTAATCTCATTGTCAGTCGCTCCGAGTCTTACTCTTAAGTCGATGACAGGTGTCACCACACCGCGCAGATTAATGACTCCGCATATATAAGGCGCAACGCCAGGAATTCTTGTCGGCTTTTGCCATTTTTCAATGGACTTCACTTCTGATACTGAAATGGCGTATTCTTTATTGTTTACGATAAACACAATCATCTTTTCGCCAGTTTTGATATCTGTACTCATTTCAGACCGCTCCTCTATTGTTTTTTACTTGATCAGTGCATTACAGTCAACGATGAGTGCAACCTGACCGTCACCTAAGATTGTTGCGCCTGATATCGCAAATACGTTCGGTAAGTAATCTCCTAGTGATTTCAATACAACCTCTTGCTGTCCAATAAATGAATCGACGACAAATGCTGTTAGCTTGTCTCCCTTACGAACAACAATGATGTGTAGTTCTTCTTCTAATTCACTCGCATTTGGAACGTGGAATTGTTTCTTTAAGTACACAACTGGTACGATATATCCACGGAAATCAATCACTTCACGATCATGCGTTTGCAGGATATCGCTTTTCTGAATGACTGCTGTTTCAATAATAGATGAAATCGGAATTGCAAACGTTTCTTCTTCCAGCTTCACAAGAAGGACTGAAATAATAGACAGTGTCAATGGAAGTTGAATCGAGAATAATGAGCCTTGTCCTTCTGTTGAGTTGATGCTGACAGAGCCGCCTAATGATTCCAGTTTGTTCCTTACAACATCAAGACCTACACCACGTCCTGAAATATCAGAAATGGTATCTGCTGTAGAGAACCCTGCCGCAAAGATGAGTGAATCAATTTGATTGTCCTCGAGATTTTCAGCTTCTCTCTCCGTCACAACACCGCGCTCTAGTGCTTTTTCAAGAACTTTTTTACGGTTAATTCCGCCACCATCATCTTCTACCTCAATAAACACGTGGTTACCGCTATGATATGCCTTTAATAGGACCGTTCCTTTTTCAGGCTTGCCTTTTTTCACGCGATCTTCTGGCGATTCAATGCCATGATCAAGACTGTTTCTAAGTAAGTGTAAAAGCGGATCGCCAATTTCATCGATCACCGTTCGATCAAGTTCCGTCTCAGCGCCTTCAATGATGAGTTCAATCTTTTTATTCAACTCTTTTGTCAATTGACGGATCATACGTGGGAATCGATTAAACACAGTTTCTACTGGAACCATTCTCATGTTTAAGATGATCGATTGTAGATCACCTGAAATACGTGTCATTTTTTCCACTGTATCTGTGAGTTCGTTGTTTTCAAGCTCTTTTGCGATCTGTTCTAAACGACCTCTATCAATCACTAGTTCTTCGAAAAGGTTCATTAAAGAGTCTAGTCGATCAATGTTGACACGAATCGTCTTCGTTCCACCGGAAGCCGCACCGTTATTCGCATTCGCTTTAGGCGTCTCATCTGCTTGCTTTTTGACAGCCGGAACAGAGCTTTCTTCTTTCTGTTTAGGTGCTGCTTCTTGTTTTTCAGAAGCTGCTGGTTCTTCAAATGCCGAAACTTCAGTGATCTCGACGTTTTCAACCTCTGAGATCGCAGCGACGATTTTTTTCACTTCATCGATCGACTGTTTTGATAAGTAAGAGATGCTAAATTCAGAGTCGAAATCTTCTGATTCTAATAGTTCTGCATTCGGAACCGTTTTAACTACCTCGCCGGCTTCATTCAATCTTTCAAAAATCATATAGACACGAACGGCTTTTAGCAAGCAAGCGTCACTTAAAGTGACCTTCAGCTCATAGCATTTAAACCCTTGTTCTCTCGCTTCATCAAGAACTGTTCGTTCAAATTCATTATAATCGAGATCGCTTGCCGCATTTGTTGATGCATCAGTTGCTTCAGCCGTTGCAGCCGCCTCTCCGTGGCTACCTGTGACATCTAGCTTTTGACTAATCTCTGTCACATCACGTTTACCATCTCCGCCTTCTGCAATAGATTGAACCATTGCTTCAAGGTGATCAAGCGCTTCAAACATGGTATCCATCGATTCAGGTGTCACAACCATCTGTTCATTTCGAATGGCATCAAACATATTTTCTAGGTGATGCGTTAGATGTGCCATATCGTCGTAGCCCATTGTTGCACTCATACCTTTCAAAGTATGAGCCGCTCGGAATATATCATTCACTAGCAACAAGTCAGTTGGGTTTTTCTCTAATTCAAGAAGTTTTTCATTACAAGTTTGTAAGTGTTCTCTGCTTTCATCTAAAAAGATATCTAAGTATTGGTTTACATCCAACGAGTTCACGCCCTCTCTATTTTCATGGAGCTTATAATTGCATGTGCGATGTCATCCACATGCCTTATTTCATGTGCAAGACCTGCTTTAATGACTGATTTAGGCATTCCAAAAACAACACATGATTCTTCTTTTTCTGCAATGACTTTTGTATGACCGCTTGCGACCATTTTTTTGACACCTTCCGTGCCGTCACTCCCCATCCCTGTCATAATCACAGCGATTTTTTGGTAACCCTTCATGTTGCTGATAGATGAAAACAAATAGTTAACAGAAGGTTTGTGCCGGCTGTCAGTGTCTTCTCGGGTCAGCTTGATGACTAAAGACGGCCCTTGTTCTTGAACTGACATATTCATTCCACCAGGAGCAATGTAAGCTACCCCATTTTTTGCGATGTCCCCATCTTCTGCTTCTTTAATGGTGATTTGTGATAAATGATCTAACCTAGTAGCAAGTGATGCCGTAAATCCTGCTGGCATATGCTGGACAATGAAAATCGGTGCTTCAATGTCCTTTGGGAGCTTCGTCAACACAATTTGAAGCGCCCTCGGACCTCCAGTCGATGTTCCGATTGCAATCATCTTTCGGTGCGAGTCGCTTTTTACTTCTTGCACCTGCGGGACGGCCACCGGGTTTACCGGTTTTATAACTGGTTTTGGAGCAACCTTGTTCTCAGTGCGTATTTTAGAAAGTCCTGCGGCAAGTACCCGCTCTACAATTTGACCTCTTACTTTGTGCAAATCGAGGGAAATACTACCTGAAGGCTTTGTGACAAAATCAAATGCACCAAGTTCTAAGCAATGGATTGTTAATTCTTTCCCTTGCTTTGTCTGGCTTGACACCATGATCACGGCTATGTCGTGCTCAGCCAGAATTCGTTTCAAGGCCTCTGTTCCATTTAAAACAGGCATTTCCACATCTAATGTGACAACATCCGGATTTAATTCTTTGATTCGTTTTAAGGCATCTTCCCCATTTCGAGCAGTTCCGACGACTTCTATTTCTTGCTCGGCACTTAAAAAGTCACTAATTAACTTTCTCATAAAGGCCGAATCATCCACTACAAGCACCCTGATCATGAGTCCACCTTCCTCCTTTTAAAAAAAGAGGACAACTTCTCTATAAACGTATGCTGCTCTCCACGTGTCTCTCTTATCTGCTGCTGGTAAAGGGTTTCTGCCAACAGTTTAATCGTTTTACTCAGCCTGGAATGAGGCTGTTTCAAATAAAAAGGGATTTGTTCCGAAACGGCTTTTGGAACGGCCGAATCATCTGGCACTGCCCCTGCAAACACTAATTTTCTGTGTAAAAATGAGGAGACAACGCCTGCTAACTTCCGATAGGTTTCAGGTCCTTCGGAAGTCGTTCTACACCGGTTCACAATAATCTGAATCGGCTGTCCAAACTGATGGATCACGAGATGTTTAATGGCACTGTAAGCATCCATGATTGAAGTTGGTTCTGGCGTTGTCACAACCACGACTTCTTCTGCCGATAAGACAAAGGGCAATTGATCTTTTGAAAGCCCCGCACCCATATCAAAGAAAATACAATCGAAATCTCGCACCATTCTCTCCATCTCCTCAAGAAAGAATGACCAATGATCTTTATCTAACGAAAATAGTTGTTCAAGTCCACTTCCACCAGAAATGTAATACAAATTCTCAGTTCCTTTTGTCATAGCTGCCTGGAATGACCTTTTTCTAACGAGAACATCTAGGATGGAGCTTGTCGATATTTTTCCTAGTAAAATATCAATATTCCCCATTCCAAAATCTAGGTCGATGATCAATACTCGTTTGCCTGTACTTGCAATTGAGAGTGCCATATTAAGCGTCAAATTCGATTTTCCAACTCCGCCTTTACCACTCATCACTGCAATGGTTTTTGCCTGTCCATTTGAAGAGAGTGGTACTGGTGTGAACGCTTGTTGCTGTTGAACGAGTTTTCTTAAACCTTCCGCTTGGTCTGGCTTCATCATTTTAATACCATCCTTGTTATCTCAAGTGGTGAACACTCTAAGATGTCCTCAGGTACATTTTGACCATTTGTTAAAAATGCCAATCCAATTTGAGATTCTGCACTGATTTGAAAGACCGTTCCAATTGTGTCTGTTTCATCTACCTTTGTAAAAATGAAATGATCAATCGGTACGTGTTCAAAACGCTTAACCATGGCTTTCATATCTTGATACTTCGATGTCGCACTCATGACGAGGAAACTTTGGATGCTTTCGTCAAATGGGATAATATCCGTCAGCTCTTTGATATACGCTGCTTCTTTAAAGTTACGACCGGCTGTATCGATGAAAATATGATCATAATCTTGAAAGGTTTGCTGTGCTTTGACAAAGTCTTCTCTTGAATAGCAAACCTCAAGTGGCGCTTTTAGCAGTTCTGCATAAGTTTTCAGCTGTTCAATTGCGGCAATTCGGTACGTATCAGTTGTGATAAAAGCAATACGTTTTTGATGCCCAATCGACATTTTGGCAGCCAATTTTGCGATCGTTGTCGTCTTTCCAGCCCCTGTTGATCCAAACAAAACAATGTACTTCGAATGAATCATTGGCTTTTCAGACGCATGAGGTGGTAGCATCTCTGTCAGTAACTTCTCAAGTTCTTTTTCAATTTCGTCTTCCTTGACGACACCTTGTGTTAAAAGGCCTTTTAAACATTGATCCCTCACTGCATCGTCAAGGCCTTGATCTTTTAGCTTCTGATCTACAGCCATTAACGAATCAGGCAAAACCCCTACATGACGCTCGTTTCTTTCGTACTGTAATGGTTGAGGAGAGGGCGCTGTTTGAATCGTTTGTTCACGAGTAAATGACTGATGTTTCACAGGCGTCTCAATTGGTTCTTTCTTTGGTAAAACAGGTTTTTGCGGCACATGCTTGATCCCTTGATTCGCTCTTTCCTCAAAGTCTTGATCAAGCACTGCAATCACTTCGACCATTTGCTGTTTCTTTAAACCGAACAGCTTTCGTTTGACAACGGTTTTCGAATTTAAAATGACGGCATCTTGACCGAGCTGCTGTCTAATCTGAATCGTTGCCTCCTGCATAGAATTCGCTGTGATTTTTTTCATTTTCATTAGATATCCACCACTCCGATGCTCTGTACTTCCACATTTGCTTCTAATTCGTTATAAGATAACACCGGTAAGTCCGGGAAATATCTCTCTAACAACTGCTTGACGTACATTCTAATAGGAGGTGAGCATAATAGAACAGGCGTTTCCTGTCGAAGCGAAAGCTGTTCGATTTCTTTCGCCACTGATTGGATGACACGATCAGAGGATTCTGGATCTAACGATAAGTAGTTTCCATGCTCTGTTTGCTGGACGCTATCGGCAATGACCTTTTCTACTCGTCCTGAGCAAGTCACAACCTTCAAGGATTCATTTTCCTTGGCGTACTGTGCGGTAATCTGTCTTGCTAGCGCCTGTCTGACATACTCTGTTAACAAATCAGTATCTGTCGTTAGTTTTCCATAGTCTGCAAGTGTTTCAAAAATAGAGACAAGGTTTCGAATGGATACCTTCTCTTTTAAAAGCTTTGCAAGTACTTTTTGGATATCTCCGACTGCTAGCGGATTTGGTGTCACTTCGTCTACTAGGACTGGGTAGCTCTCTTTTAAATGATCGATGAGTTGTTTCGTTTCTTGACGTCCGAGCAGTTCGTGTGTATTTTGTCTA